>JAGYOT010000099.1 GCA_018399455.1 Desulfobacterales bacterium | reverse complement strand
TCGAAGGCGGGCGCAACCTCAAAGCCATTCTGCTGGCTGCCGGCTGCCGGGCAACGGGGATTCCCGCCCGCCTCGGGTTTGCTGATGTAAAAAACCACCTTTCCACCGAACGGTTGCGGCAGCACATGCAAACCGACATTTTCTACTGGCACGGCTACACGGCGATCCTTTTGAACGGCCAATGGATCAAGGCCACCCCTGCCTTCAACATCGAGCTGTGCAAAAAATTCGACTTAAGGCCGCTTGAGTTTGACGGCCTGACGGACTCCATCTACCACAGCTTTGATCTCAAGGGCAACCGGCACATGGAGTACCTTAATTACCGGGGGGAATTCGCGGATGTTCCCCTGGGACAGATCGTTGATACGTTTCGACGGGGATACGGCGCCACTGCAGACGCCTGGATCCAGGGGAACTTTGACAGGGATGTCGACGAGGAGACCCGGCGCTGAGCCTGTATTGATGAAACAGAATCAAAGCTCAGCGGACAGACTTGATCCATTTTGAGGGCACACCAAAAAGGAAAAGTCCCACCCAGGCCATGCCCAGCCTCAAGAGGGCGACATCGTCGGATTTAATTTTGAGCCGAACATCGGATTTGACTTTGTACCGCTTCAAAAAACTGCTGTTTAACACAAAATCTCGAAACGCGTCGATGTTGTAGGTAGCCATAAAGGCCATTTTGCCCTTTTGTCCGGAGGGCCCCTCACCGCCCCAGGGATCTTTGTTAAACAAACGCATCAGATCAGCCCATTCCACCGTCATTTGGTTATAAAACACCGCCTCCTGATCGGCAGCCCAGGAATCTTTGGTCCATGCAGTCTCCTCAAACTGACCCTGGCAGAACGCCGGCGGCCGAAAATAATGGACCAGACGGCTTTGCCCCGTTGCGGAGAGATAATAAATGCCATGCTCCACGGGAAATGCCCGGCAGGTTTGGGGGCGGTCCGAATAAACCCGGCATCCCCCCTCGCTTAAAAAAGGACAGGTTTTTCCCTCGTTCTCCGCCATCCGCAGCAAGACAGAAGGGAAATAACTGCCCTCACGGTAGACCACATCCGTATAACCATCAATCAGTGCACCGGATGAAAGTCCCAGGGAGTTGCGGAGCCGGATCAGGTCATAGGGATAGAGAAAGAGGTTCAAATTCCGGCAGCAACGGTTAAAGCAGGAAATCCCCGGATAACACCGGAAAGAAAAGCGGTCTCCGTCTTTCAGCAGTCTTCCGGGGACGTCGGTGAGGCTGTCGGTCTCAATGTATTTCATTCGGCATGCTCCCTGGTGAAAAGTCTTTCAGCATCCACCAGCATTTCTGCAATGGTTTGGCGCAATTTGGAAAAAAGCCCCGTTTGCGCTTTAAACTCTTTTTCCAGCGCCGCCATCCGGACATAGAAAGGGGTCCGGTCAAACGGCACATAGGCTTTGTCCCCCCTAATCCGGTCAAACTCCGCACAGCCCGGGCCGTATGTTTTTGGTTTGCCTGGAGCATGCAGTTCATGGGCAATACCATGCAACCTGCAAATCATTGGGCGATAAGGGTAGAGAAGACACCAGCCATCTTTGTTGACCGGGCACATGAGGCGGTCTGAACCCGGCCGATGGCTGTTCTGGGCAGAAGCTACCAACCCGGCCCGCTCCAAGGCCTCCTTCTGACTTCCGGTATCCAGTCTGAAGAATCCGTTCAGAAAATAGGCGGTTTCTATGTGCGTGTGGTGATAAAAACGGGTCTGGCAGCAGTTTTCCTCGCAACCCCTGCAGTCAAAACCATAAGCGGCCGCTGTTTTTTCATACTGAGAATCCATCTCCGCATACAAATCCACAAGTCGTTGAAAAAAAACATCAGTACCGGGATATGGCGCATAAGGGCTGAAAGGCATGAATAAAATTACACCAATGGCGTGGGAACAAACAGATCATTATATAAATTCAGAACATACCGATCCGTCATGCTGGCGATAAAATCACAGATCAACCGTTCCGTTGAAGCATCCCGGTAATACTCGGTGGCCATCTCCAGGCTGGCAAGTCGGCTTTTCATGATTTCCGGGTTTTTTAAAAAATAACGGTATATTTCGATGATCATCCGCTTTGCTTTGATAAACTCGGCATGGACTTTTTCCGAGCGGTAGACATTATCATAAAGGAATATCCGCAGGCAGTTCATCGCCGCTGATACCGGCTCGCTTAGCTGCAGCACAAAATCATCACCCTGAGGCTCGCTTGAGTAGATCAGATCACGGATCATCGTTGTGGTCCGCTGGGAATGACTGCGTCCCAGCACCTCAACACACTCGGCTGGTACCTGCCCCGCAGCGACAACGCCGCTTCGGATGGCGTCATCCAGATCATGGTTCAGGTAGGCGATAATGTCAGCAAACCGGACAATCCGGCCCTCAAGGGTGCAGGCGATCTCGGATGGGTCAGACGGCATGATAGCTCCGAATCCCTTGGAATGTTTTAAAATCCCATCCCTCACCTCATAGGTCAAATTCAATCCCCGGCCGTGGCGTTCCAGAACGTCGATCACCCGCAGGCTCTGCTCGTTATGGCAGAAATCCGGTGAAAAAGCCTCTTTTAATGCGGTCTCGCCGCTGTGGCCGAAGGGGGTGTGGCCCATATCATGGCCCATGGCAATGGCTTCGGTCAGATCCTCATTCAATCGAAGGGCCCGACTGATGGTGCGGGCAATTTCAGCGACTTCCAGGGTATGGGTAAGGCGGGTTCGGTAATGATCGCCAAGCGGTGACAAGAAAACCTGAGTCTTATGCTTGAGTCGCCGAAAAGCGTTTGAAAAGACTATACGATCCCGATCCTGCTGATAAACGGTACGAACCGGGCAGGGCTCTTCCGGCCGCATCCGTCCCCGGGACCGGGCCGAGAGCATCCCGTAGGGGGAGATAAAGTTGGCTTCCCGCTCTTCAAAATCCTCCCGGATGGTTAAAGACGGCTTATCCGGATCAACGGAGTGCGGCTTGCCCGAATAACGAGTGGATCCGTTTATGCTGAGTTTTCGATACATGCTTCAATTGTCTTCCTTAAACTGCCCGATTCCCAAGAGAGGCAAAAATAAAAATATTTAAATAAAATTAAAATGATAATCTGAAGATACCTTGCGTGTAAAGAATAAAATGCCGCGAACAATTTCCGGAGTCTAAAACAGATTCATATTCGGTTTGAGCGACATCTCGGGGGCTTGATCGAAAAACGCATCCACGGCCATCCGGACATCCGAAAACCCCGCGGCACCAAGAAACCGTTTGTGGAACCCATGGCCGAACCGAAAAAAGGCGGCCATGTAAACCGATGATTTACGGAAAAGCCGCATCGCCCGGGCCGGTTCATAGTAGAACTCCAGCAGATCAATAAACCGATGCAACATTTCAACATATGCCTCTTTTCCATAAGGTGTTCCGCTAGTCCATTCAGCAAAAACCCACGGTTTGGCCACAGCCACGCGCCCCAGTGAGACGCCGTCACATCCGGTCTGCTCGATTATGTTCTCGCAATCGGCTTCCGTAAAAACATTGCCGTTACCAAAAACAGGGATGCCAACCGCCTGTTTGACGGTTTGAATATAGCCCCATCGCGGAGGCCGTGCCCGTCGGTCAGGCGCCACCCGCGGATGAAATGTCAATGCATCCGCACCGGCGGCTTCAAACCGGCGGGCCAGATCCACGGCCGGCTCACGCCGGTCTTCCCATCCGGTTCGGAATTTGACCCATACAGGCAAACTCACGGCCCGCCGCACCGCTTCCACAATACGCACGGCCTGATCGGGGGTTCTGAGCAGGGCGGCACCGCAGTTTCGCTTGCAAATGCGGGAAACCGAACAGCCGAAATTTAAATCTACCCCGAAAAAACCTTCAGCCTCAATTCGCCGGGCCGCTGCCGCCATGTCCTCAGGGGAAGATCCGAATATCTGGCAAACTAAATATGGCAGTTCCACATCACGCCATTGAAATACGGAAGATACGCGGCGGTTTTCCTGCGGAAGACCTCTTGCGCTGCACATTTCCATAAACAGAAGCCCAAAGCCGCCGTATCCGGATAGCACTTCACGGAGCGCCACATTGCCCAGCCCGCTCATCGGCGCCAGCACCAGGCGCTTTTCGATCCGCCGGCCTGCAATTTCCAAAGGGGTATTTAAGAAATCACGGGTTGCCTGTTTCATTTAAAAGATATAATAAGACATGGATGACTAAAAGCAAGCCGGTTACACCGGGCATGCCAGGCACGATATCGGAAAAGGTCTTGACTTGAACCGGCTGTTTATATTTATATTAAAAGTTTGATAGGCTTATACCCAAAAATTTTGGATGATTTCAAAGCGCTGCATTTCTGTCAAGCAATCTTCCTACAGACTTTTCCCGGAGCAAAAACTATAAATTACGGATCAAAGGAGGAATAAATGGGCGAATACGAATTCTATGAAGTTGTAAAAAAACCACCGGTTGCCTGGGTTTATCTAAACCGGCCGGATAAAAAAAACGCCATGAATGCACCGGCCTGGAAGGAATCCATTCCCATTTTCGAGGATCTGGACGCAGACCGGGAAATCCGGGTGGTAATTATCTCCGGCAAAGGCCCCTGCTTTTCCGCCGGCATTGATCTGATGGGCATGACCGCCGAACTCTCCGAGCTTATGGAGGCCAATCAGAAGGGCGGCGTAAAATGGCGGCTTCTCAAAAAAATCGGGCCCTTACAGGACGCCATCAGCTGCATCGAACGGTGCAGAAAGCCTGTGATAGCAGCCATTCACAACTACTGCATCGGAGCGGGGCTGGATATGGCAACCGCCTGTGACATCCGCCTGTGCACTTCCGATGCCCGGTTTTCTCTTAAAGAGGCAGCCGTCGGATTTGTGGCCGATGTTGGGGTGCTGCAGCGCATTCCTTTGATCGTCGGCCAGGGCATTGCCCGGGAACTGGCTTATACGGCCAGATTGATCGATGCCGATCGGGCAAAACAAATTTTACTCGTCAATGAAATCTATGCAGACCATACTGCCCTGATGGCGGGAGCGGAAACCATGGCCGCGGAGATAGCCGGAAATTCGCCTCTGGCCGTGCAGGCCTCAAAAGATGTCTTAAACTACGGCGTGGGCAAAAGTGTCGAAGAAGGGCTAAAATATGTTGCATCCATAAGCTCCAATATTATCCCCTCCGACGATTTAATGGAAGCGGTCCGGGCCTTTTCCGAAAAACGTAAACCCGATTTTAGGGGCGAGTAGCACCGGAGGGGATACCGCCGGAAATGACAGTTTATCTTAACACGCTGGGCTGTGCGAGAAACCTCGTTGACAGCGAAGTCATGGCAGCGGCCATCCAAAGGGCCGGATATACAATCGTCACAGAGCCGGATAAGGCGCAGATGATTATCGTCAACACCTGCAGCTTCATTGAATCGGCCATCAACGAATCCATTGATACCATTCTCGCACTGGCGGCCTATAAAAGAACAGGTTCCTGCGACCGGCTGATTGTTGCCGGATGTCTGCCTGAGCGCTTTGGCCGCGCTATCGCAGAGGCCCTGCCGGAGGTGGACATATTCCTGGGTACCGGAGCCTGGGACCGGATAGCCGAGGCGGTCGCAGGTGCCATTTCCCCGGGAACTTGCATTTTCCCGAAACCGGAAAGTCTTCCACTGGCAACCTGCAAGGCCGACCGCAAACCCGCCACCTATCCCATGGCTTACCTGAAAATCGCAGAAGGATGCAATCGTCACTGTACCTACTGCATTATCCCGAAGCTCAAAGGCCGTCTGAGAAGCCGGACGCCCGCCGACATCCGGTCTGAGGCCGAGGCCCTGCTTGAAGCAGGCTACAAAGAAATTGTGCTGATTGCCCAGGACACCTCTGCCTACGGCAAGGACCAAATCCCGGAGCAGAGCCTTGCCGGGCTGCTTGAGGGCCTGGCAGAAAAATCGGGCAGCACCTGGTGGCGGTTTCTCTACGGCTCCCCGGATTATACGGATGCGGCACTAATCAGGACCGTCTCAAACCTTCCTCAGGTCGCGCCCTATTTTGACCTGCCTGTGCAGCATGCCAGTGATCGGGTTTTGAGACAAATGGGACGCGCATACAAAGAAAAAGATGTGTTGCATCTGTTTGATGTCATTCGCCGGCAAATCCCCGGGGCAGCTCTCAGAACCACCCTGCTCACCGGATTTCCGGGAGAAACGGAATCAGACTTTAAAGTGCTTTTGGGCTTTCTGGAGAAAGTCCGGTTTGACCATGTCGGCGTCTTCGTTTATTCTGACGCCGAAGACCTTGCTTCACACAAGCTGCCCGGCCATGTTCCCGCGGCTGTGGCAACAGAGCGTTGCGATCAGCTGATGGCCCGCCAGGCGGAAATATCGCTTGAAACCAACCGTGGCCGGATCGGCTGCACTTATCCGGTCCTTATTGAAGACCGGATTGATGAGCACCTTTATCTGGCCCGCACCCAGTTCCAGGCCCCTGAAGTGGATGGGGTGACTTACGTTGAGGCCCCGGACCTTAAATCCGGCCAATTTGTCAATGTCCGCATCAGTGAGGCCTATGCATACGATCTAAAAGGAGAACCGGAATGCCCGGCATAGAAAATTCAGGCCCCACTAATTCCGACACCGACACGGCGGAACTGAAAAATGAACTGCTTACCCGCATGGAACCAGACTTAAACCGGATTGAAGTCGCTCTGAAGGAGAACTTAAAGCCTCATCTGGAACTGATCTCCGCTGCGGCCGGGCACCTGATATTCAGCGGCGGCAAACGCCTCCGCCCTCTTTTGAATATTCTCTGCGCCAGGCTTTGCGGATACGAAAAGCCCTTTGGCATTGAGTTTTCAACCATTATTGAATTCCTCCATACCGCTACGCTGCTGCATGACGATGTGGTGGATGAGTCTCACCTGCGCCGCGGCAAGGCCACCGCCA
>JAGYOT010000098.1 GCA_018399455.1 Desulfobacterales bacterium | reverse complement strand
CCCGGTCTGTTCCTGTAGTTGTTTGACCCCGGCGATGGTCTTGGCCGGGTTGTAGGCATCGTCAAAATAATGAAGAATCAGTTTCCTGCCGTGAATTCCGCCATTGGCGTTGATCCATTTGAAATACGCATCCGTCCCCCGGGCCACGGCGCCCCATGGGGCGGCGGGCCCGCTCTGGGGCGACCACTGGCCGATATGTATTTCGGTGTCGGTTATACCTTCCTGAGCGTCTGCGGCAACAGCAAAGCCGGGCAGCAGGGTCGTGCAAAAAAGAATCGCAAAAAACAATGTCTTTTTCATTTTTCCCCCCTTTATTTGGTTTTGGTATCGGGTTCTCATACCTTTTTCACATAATGCCGGGCGAACAGGCCGCTTGGCTTGATGCACAGCACAATGACGATCACGGCAAAAGCAACCACCGCCTTGTAATCCATGGAGACGTATCCGCCGAACAGGTGTTCCACGATCCCCACAATGTAGGCGCCAAACACGGCCCCGGGCAGAGATGTCATGCCTCCGATGACGGCCGCAGCAAACCCTTTTAACATGGGGTTCCACATCATGTAGGGCTCCATGATTACAGGTGCAAGCAAGAGCCCGGCCACGGTTCCCACAGTGGCGGAAATTCCCCAGGTGATCATTTTGACGCGGTGGGTTCGGATGCCCATGAGCCGGGCTGCGGTTTCATTCTGCTGAGTGGCTTTCATGGCCACACCGAGCTTGGAAAAGCGGAAAAACAAAAACAGGGAAATCATGATCACCAGCGCTGTCACCAGGGTCAGCAAATCCAGCGTGCTGATATAGACGTCGCCAAGCATGACGCTGGAATAGGACGAAACAGGGAAGGGCATGACCCGCTGATCAGCGCCGAATTTCCAGGAAACAAAGCCCAGAAGAATCATCTCCAGACCGATGGTGATAATGATCAGGCCCAGTATATTAGGGTTTTTCGCCCTTCTGACCACGGCAAATTCAAGGAAGCATCCCAACAGCATGGCAAAAGCCAGGGCGCCGAAAAATGCTGTAAAAACAGATTGTTTGTAAGAATAAATAAGCATGTAGGCCATGAAAACCGGCAGCAGGGCCATTTCTCCCTGAACAAAATTGGGCACTTCCGAGGCCTTGTAAATCAGAACCATGCCCAGGGCCATAAGGGCATAGGAACTGCCCACGGCGACGCCGCTGGTAATTATCTGGAGGAGATCAATCATTTGTCAGTTCCTTTCAGAAAGGCCATGTTTTCCAGTACTTCTTCATGCGTATCCATATGCCGTAAAGGCCCAGCGGTTCAAAAAGCATGATCAGAATCAGGATGGAACCAAAGACAATATACTGGATGTTGGAGACCCCGGTCAGAGAGAAGTAGCTGGCCGAGAGCTCCCGCAGCCATGCGCCGATGTAGGGGATGGAAAGAATGTTCCGGAGTTGAAGGTCAAGAAACGACAGCAGAATGGCCCCGGCAATCGGCCCCATCATGGATCCCAGCCCCCCGGCCACGGCCATGGTCAGGAAAAAAATGGACAAAAACATGCTGAACAATTCAGGTTCTATGAAACGGAGCACGAACGCATACAAGCCGCCGGCCACGCCTGCGTAAAAGGCACTGAGCGCAAATGCCAGGGTTTTGTAGAGAAGGAGATTGACCCCCATGGTCTCGGCTGCAATATGCGCGTCCCGGATGGCGATAAAGGCCCTCCCGACTTTTGTTTTGGTAATGTTTCGGGCAAACACCACCAGCAGCAGGGTAATGGCCAGTACCAGATAATAGAACTCCAGGTCCGTCTCCAGAGTCGCCCCCATAATTATCAGTTCCGGTGCATGAAGCCCCTGCCGGCCGCCGAGCATTTCGATCCGGCCGATAATGGTGGTAACGGTCAGGCCGAAGCCCAGGGTGGCGATTGCCAGATACGGCCCTTCCAGCCGGAGGGCCGGAAGCCCCAGCAGAAAGCCAAAGGCCCCGGCAATAAGGCCGGCACATATCAGTGCAGGCAAAAAGGGGAAGTTGGCAAGGGTCATCAGTGAGATCGTGGCGTAGGCCCCGATGGCATAAAAACCGGCATGCCCCAGAGAAATCTGACCCGTGTAGCCCACCAGGAGGTTGAGCCCTACGACCACGATGAGATTGATGGCAATGTAGTTTGCCATGTAGACATAATAATTTCCGGCAACCAGGGGAAAGAAAAAGAGAGCCGCAATCATCAGAAAAAACCAGAACACCGTGACGCCGGAGGAAAAGAGCCGGACATCCTCGTAGTAGCTGCGCTTCATATCCATTGCGAAGAATCCCGGTTAGAGAAGCATCCTGAGCAGAAATATCCGGGACGGCAATCTCCCGGATATATTTGAACCTGGTTTATGGCGCTTAACATAAATAAGGATCATGTCTAATATCTATATTCATAAACAGCGTTATAATCAAGTATATTATTCTTTTTTACTAGTTTTTATCCCCCTGCGGGAAACAGAGATCGGCTCATGGCGGTCAGTTTACAGACCGGCCAGCAGATCGCCGCCGAATAATGGCTTCAGCATGTAGGTGATGTCGCTTTCACGCGTGGGGTAGGGGGTCATCACATGGTTCCAGTAGCACTGCTCAATGCTTTGGCCGCTGATGATGGCCTGTTTGAAGCTGTTGATCAGACCGGCGGCGTTGTCGGAGATGATATGCGCGCCTAAAATACGACCGGACTCATCCGCGAGGATTTTATAGGCGGCGTGTTTCATCCCCACGCGCCGGTAGGTGGGCCAGGAGATATTGACATCCATGCTTTTATAATAAGTAATGCCGTCGGATCTGAGGCGTTCCTCGCTAGCCCCGACCATGGCGTACTGGGGATAGGTGAACAAAATCGCCGGAACGGCCCGGTAGTCCATCACCGCGGGATCTCCGCCCCGAAGTTCGGAGAGGATGTTTTTAGCCGCAACGCAGGCCTCGTAATCCGCAACCCGGGCAAGCTGCAAGGTGGCTGCACAATCGCCCACGGCAAACACGCGGGGATTGGTTGTGCGCATTTTTCTGTCCACGGTTACTCCCTTGCGGCTATAGGCAACATTGGCCCGTTCCAGATCCAGACGGTCAAGCGAGGGGATGCGGCCGGCGCCATGGACCACCAGGTCCGCATGAAAATCGCCATGGCTTTCGCTGTGAATAATGTAGCCGCCATTATGCTTTGCAATGCCCGTGAGTTCGACTTCCGTGTGAACATGAATTCCTTCGGCCTGTGAAGCCGTCACAAGCTGTTCCACCATATCCGCATCAAACGGGCCCAGAGGGCGCGGCGCCGCCTCCAGGATATTAATCTGCCCGGCCGGTGCCAGGCGCGCGGCAAAGTGGGCGAATTCAAAAGAGATAAAGCCGCCGCCCACAAACGTGATCCGGGGCGGCAGGCGATCAAGCTCCAGAAATTCGCTGTTGGTTAACAGATGCCCGGCGCCGGAGAACGGAAGCGGCATGGGATGAGCGCCGGTGGCAAGAATGACATATGCCGCCCGTATGGACGCTCCGTTGACCTTCAGTGTGGTATCCCCTGCAAACGCGGCATAGCCTTCAATAAAGTCGATTCCCGCGGCATTGAGGCTTTTTCGCGTGTTCTCCGGAATGGCCCGGGTAAAGGTGCGCTTTTCATCCCGGATTTGCCTCCAGTCCATTTCCGGAGGGCGGACAACAGCTCTGCCCGTCAAATGCCGGGCCCGGGCCATGGTTTCGGCGGCTTCATAAAACCATTTTTTGGGCTGGCACCCGGCCAATGCACAAACCCCTCCGGGCCGTTCACTGCTTTCGATGACGGCGACGGAAAGCCCGTACTGTCTGAGGGTGTATGCGGCTGTCTGGCCGCCCGTGCCGGAGCCCACGACCACCACGTCATATGCGTCCATCATGTTTCTCCCTTTATTGTGCAGGTATTCAGGTCATTCGGGATCTGCGGGGTAAAAAAAAACTAACATCGGTTTTATTTTTTTCAAAAACAAACTGCAAATATTCCCCATTCCGCCTTTAAATTCGCCTCCGGCATGATAATACTCAATCTAGATCTATAAATATTCAGGCCACCGGGGCTTCGCCGGGTAGTTCCCCCCGCTTGACAGATAGCGCCCAAACCTTGAAATCCAAGCAGGAGATGAAAAAATGAGACCCATCGATTCCTTTAAGACGCAAAAACGGCTTCATGCCGGAAAAAGAACATACACGTGTTTCAGCCTGCCCAAGCTGGGTGACGCCCTAAACATGGAACTCGCCGGACTTCCCGTCAGCATCCGGATACTTATTGAAAATCTTTTGCGAAACGAGGACGGCAAGTACGTCACCCAGGCCCATATTGAATCCTTAAGCCGCTGGAAGCCCGAACCGGGGGTAAAGGGCGAGGTCCCCTTCATGCCGGCCCGCGTTTTGATGCAGGATTTCACAGGAGTGCCGGCGGTGGTGGATCTTGCGGCCATGCGGGATGCCCTGGGCCGGCTGGGAGGAAACCCCAAAAAAATCAACCCCCGGATACCGGTGGAGCTGGTCATCGACCACTCGGTGCAGGTGGATCGTTTCGGCTGCAAAGAGGCGTTCAATGTGAATGCGGAAAAGGAGATGGAGCGAAACCGGGAGCGCTACACCTTCCTGAAATGGGGGCAGAAGAATTTTGAAAATTTTCAGGTCGTACCCCCGGCAACGGGGATCTGTCATCAGGTCAACCTCGAATACCTGGCCCGGGTCGTCATGAGCGGCGGGACAGAGGACGCTGCATTGCCGGTTTATCCGGACACACTGCTGGGCCTTGATTCACACACCACCATGATCAACGGCATCGGTGTTCTGGGCTGGGGGGTCGGCGGGATCGAGGCCGAAGCGGTCGTGCTGGGTCAGCCTTATTATATGCTGATGCCGGAAGTGATTGGATTTGAATTAAGCGGACGGCTCCCGGAGGGCTCGACGGCGACGGATCTTGTCTTAACCATTACCCGGATGCTGCGGCTAAAGGGCGTGGTCGGAAAATTCATCGAGTTCTTCGGCCAGGGCTTAAGCGAATTAAGCATTCCGGACCGGGCGACCATCGCCAACATGACCCCTGAGTTCGGCGCCACCACCACCTTTTTCCCCGTCGATGACGAGACCTTGAATTATCTTACATTTACAGGAAGGCCCGCCGGGCATGTGGGCCTGATCAAGGCTTACCTGACCGAGCAGGGGCTTTTCCGGACAAAAGATACGCCTGTCCCCCTCTTTTCCGACACCCTTCAGCTGGACCTGGCTTCGGTGGAGCCCTGCCTGGCCGGGCCCAAACGCCCGCAGGACCGGATTTCCCTGAACCGGATGAAGGAGACCTTTGCCCGGGATTTCGAAGAGATCCTTGCTTCCAGAAAGCCCCCCGGCATGGCCGGGGAGCGTTGGGAAGAGGAAGGCTGGGCGGTGGCGGGGGCTGATCCGGTGGACCGGCAAATGATCCTTCGCAAGCCCTTTGATGAGTTCGGCGTGCCGGTGGATCGGCCCTATCAGAGTTTTTACCTGGATCACGGCTCTGTCGTGATCGCCGCCATTACCAGCTGCACCAACACCTCCAACCCCGCGCTGCTCCTTGGTGCCGGCCTTATGGCCAAAAAGGCGGTGGAGATGGGGCTTCAAATTCGCCCCTGGGTAAAAGCGAGCCTTGCGCCGGGCAGTAAGGTGGTTACCGATTATCTGACGGCCGCCGGTTTGATGCCCTATCTCCAGGCGCTTCGCTTTCACCTTGTAGCCTATGGCTGCACCACCTGCATCGGAAACAGTGGTCCCCTCCCTTCCGATGTCACCCGGGTGGTCGATGAAACCGAACTTGTCGTCGCATCGGTGTTGTCCGGAAACCGCAATTACGAGGGACGGATCAACTCCCTGACCCGGGCCAACTATCTGGCCTCCCCCATGCTGGTGGTGGCCTATGCCCTGGCCGGAACGGTTCATATCAATCTGGAGAAAGATCCCATCGGCCACAATCCCAACAACGAACCGGTCTATCTGAAGGATATCTGGCCTGCTGAAAAGGAAATCCAGGCGGCGATGGCCATCCTGGACCCGGGAATGTTCAGGCGGCAGTACAGCAATGTCTATGAAGGCGATTCGAACTGGCAGCATCTGCCGGTTTCCGAAAGTGAGCAGTACGCCTGGGAGACGACCTCCACCTATATCAAGAACCCCCCGTTTTTTTCCCGTATGTCTGTCGAGCCGCCCGAGATTTCTGATATTCTGTCGGCGCGCGTGCTTGCCCTGTTGGGCGACAGCATTACAACGGACCACATATCGCCTGCCGGCGCCATCCCGGAAGACAGCCCGGCGGGCCGTTACCTCCTGGATCAGGGAGTTGACAGGGAAGCCTTTAATTCCTATGGGTCGCGCCGTGGCAACCACGAAGTCATGATGCGGGGAACGTTCGGCAATGTTCGGCTCAACAATCACCTGGTTGAAGGGGTTGAGGGCGGATGGACCCGCCATTTCCCAGACGGCCGGGATATGTCTATCTATGATGCGGCCATGGCATACCGGGAGGAGGGCGTCCCTCTTCTCGTGATTGCCGGGAAGGAATACGGGTCGGGCAGTTCCCGGGACTGGGCTGCCAAGGGAACACAGCTTTTGGGGGTAAAAGCCGTGATCGCCGAAAGCTTCGAGCGCATTCACCGGAGCAACCTGGTGGCTATGGGGGTTTTGCCCCTGCAGTTCATGAACGGCGAAAACGCAGGATCGCTGGGGCTCACCGGTACGGAAGAATACCACATAAAAGGCATCGCGGAAGGCCTGTCCCCGCATCAGGTGCTCACTCTCCGTGTAGCGGCCGAAGCCGGGGAGGCAAGAGATTTTCAGGTAAAGACAAGGCTCGATTCGGAAGTCGAGGTGGAGTATTTTGAAAACGGAGGGATTCTTCCTTATGTGCTGCGCCGGATGCTTGATGGTTCTGTATAGGATT
>JAGYOT010000097.1 GCA_018399455.1 Desulfobacterales bacterium | reverse complement strand
AACGAAGCGGGCGAACAGCTGCATTCGTGGGCCCGCAGCTACCTGGGAAAAACTCTGGGAAAGGAGTTTTCGTTTCACATCACGGGGCTCTCCTCTCTCTATCTGTCCATGGACCGGAATCTTAAGCAGGGCCAGTTAAGAAGTTTTATCGCAGCCTTTACCATTATTTTTTTTGTAATGCTCTTTTTATTACCTGGTTTCGGCGGAATGCCGGTTTGAAGGCCAATCCGGAAGAAGCGCTGATAGCGAGTTTCGCTGATGTGGGCAAGTCGGTTGTCATTACCACGATTCTTTTATTTGCAGGTTTTTTTGTGATGATTCTGGGCAGCATCCTGCCGACGCAAATGTTTGGGATGCTTACGGCCTTTTCCATGGGGTTTGCAGTGATCGGGGATATGTTCGTGCTGCCGCCGCTTATTTTGATTTTCAGACCCGTGCTGCCGCCGCTTGAGCCTCAGTGCTGAAGGCCCTCAGAGGCAGGCATTAAAAATACCGCTTAAGGCGGGCGGCATCCAAAGTTGACGGCTCATATTGGTTGAATTATTGGCTTGAAACCGGCCCCCCTTACAGGAGAGCCGGTATGACAAAATTCCGGAGCCGGGTCACTCCTCCCAGTGAATGCAGTCCGCCGGGCAGTTGTCCATGGCTTCCTCGATCTCATCCTCCGGTCCGCCTTCTTCCTTGATGACATAGGCGACTTCCCTTTCTTCGTCAAAACCGAAGACTTCCGGGCAGATCTCCACGCAGGATTCGCAGCCTTCACATTCATCCTGATCAATTACGACTTTCCTGGCCATAACGCCCTCCTTTCATTCATGTTAATGACAAACCTGCACATCATATCAACATACATTAAATCCAAATTAAGCGGTTCATTAAACGATGTCAATGGGAAGACCGAAAGGTAAACTGAAAGAGGGGGGCGGATAAGTATTTTTTCGCTCTTGACTTGATCCGTGGGAACGGATTAAGGCTTGAAAACAAGAAGCTGACTTTTTAGGGACGGGCGGGAGCCCGCTACCTTAACCGGAAAGGAGCAGACGGTGAGCGATAAGATGAAGAAGCTGATACCCGCGAAGGAGCAGAAAGACTTTGCCGATTTTATATTTGTTCTAAAACATTTGGGGACTCCGTATTTGCTACGCAACGACATCTGGCTGCAGTGGCTGGAGTGGTGCCGGGAAAACGCGAAGGAGCACGAATTTGTCCATAAATCGGGCATTGCCAGTTTTTTGAACAAAATCCCCGAGATCCTGTTCACGGAAAACATCATCCTGATCCTGCACCGCTATACGCTGGCCCGGTACCGGATTTACCGTATGGCAGGATCCTGCGATTATATGGAGGAGATCCCCGTAAATCGATACCTTGACTATAAGGACGCGTATATATTAGGGAACCCGGCCGACGTCCACAAGCATGCCCTGGAGCTTGATTTTATGCCCTTCTATGATTATTCTCCCGAGGTCCGGGATGTCAGGAATGTGGGAAACGGTATCAGTTTTCTAAACCGGCACATGGCGAGCAGCATGTTTCAGGAGGCCAGCAAATGGAGCGGCATGCTGTTTGAGTTTCTCAGGCTCCACCGTATCAACGGACATCAGCTGTTGGTCAATGGGGCGATATTAAACGAGATGGAAGATTTTTTGGGCGCTCTTGAAGAAATGATCGAAGATCTGGAACGCCTGGACCCTGAGACGCCGTACCAGAAGCTCGAGCCTCAGCTCCGGAGCAAGGGGTTTGAACCGGGATGGGGCTGTAATGCCGGACGCATTCTGGAAACCATGCAGCATCTTCACGGGCTTTTTCATGAGCCCAGCAGCCCGGGGCTCGAACAGTTTATATCGCGGGTCCCCATGATATCCAAGGTGGCCATCCTTTCTCCGCATGGCTGGTTCGGCCAGGAAAAAGTGCTGGGAAAACCGGACACCGGCGGCCAGGTTATCTACATTCTTGATCAGGTCAGATCACTGGAGGCGCACCTGATCCGGGAATTTGAGCTTGCGGGCGTTGATGTCATCCCAAGGGTGATTGTGCTCACGCGCCTGATTCCGAACGCCGGCAAAACCTCCTGCAACCAACCGCGGGAGGATATCGTCGGTACCCAAAATTCCTATATCCTGAGGATTCCGTTCTATGATGATAACAACCAGCGGATTCCGGACTGGATCTCCCGGTTTAAAATCTGGCCCTATCTGGATCGCTTTGCCGGAGACTGCGAACGTGAGCTGCTGGCCGAGTTCCAGGGCCGGCCGGATTTGATTATTGGCAATTACTCGGACGGGAACCTGGTTGCCACACTGCTTTCGGACCGGATGAATGTAATCCAATGCACCATTGCCCATGCCCTGGAAAAGACAAAGTATCTTTTTTCTGATTTGTACTGGCGGGACCTGGAACCGGATTATCATTTCTCCTGCCAGTTTATGGCGGATTTGATTGCCATGAACAAATCCGATTTCATTATTACCAGCACTTACCAGGAAATTGCCGGCACCGAGACGCGGTTCGGGCAGTATGAATCCTACCAGTTCTATACCATGCCCGGCCTTTGCCAGGTCGTGGGCGGTATCAACCTTTTCAGCCCAAAGTTTAACGTGGTTCCCCCGGGGGTGGATGAGGCCAATTATTTTTCCTACCAGAACAGCGAGAAGCGGCCGGTCAGCAAGACCAGGTACTGGCAGAAACGTCTGTTTGAGGAGGAATCCCCGGACATTTTCGGCTATCTTAACGACCCGGATCAGGTGCCGATTTTTACGATGGCGAGACTCGACCGGATTAAGAATATAACGGGCCTGATTGAGGCGTTTGGCCAGCATCCCGAACTTCGCAAGCACTGCAATCTGATCCTGGCGGCCGGAACCATCCATTTGGAGGAGTCCTCGGACAACGAGGAGCGCAGAGAAATCCAGCGGATGTACGATCTGATCGGGACTTACGGGCTTCATGGCCATATTCGCTGGCTGCCCAGCGTACCGAAGGCGGAGACCGGCGAGGTGTACCGGATTATTGCGGACTGCCGGGGTGTGTTTGTTCAGCCTGCCCTGTTTGAGGCCTTTGGTTTGACCATCCTTGAGGCGATGCAATGCGGACTGCCGACGTTCGGCCCCATATTCGGGGGCCCGTCCGAGATTATTGAGGACGGGAAAAGCGGTTTTCTGATGAATACCAGTAAGCCGGAATTAATTGCCGATGTGCTCTGGGATTTTATGAAAGACTGCCAGATCGATGAAAACTGCTGGCAGCAGATATCCCAAAACAGTATGACCCGGGTTGGAGAAAAATTCACATGGCGCCTCTATAGCGAAAAACTCATCAGGCTGACCAAGCTTTACGGTTTCTGGCGCTACACCGAATCCCGGGAAGGCATGATCAAAATGGACCGCTACTGTGATCTTCTTTATCATCTGTTTTTCAAGGCCCGCGCCGACGCGATGGAAAAACGAACGGCGCCGGCCTGATCCGTCAAGAACGCCTAAACGCGTTCATAGAGACCCATGAGAACCGTGTCGTCAAGGACATGCCCCGTCATGGCTTTTTCAACACTGAGCTTGTCCGTTTTTTCGGGAAGATCCAGCATGATATCCAGGGCGTAGAGTTTAAAGAAATAGCGATGCTCCCGATCCGGTGGACATGGCCCGAAATAGCCTGTATCCCCGTTGGTGCCGAGCCCGGCTGTTCCGGAGGGTTCCTGGTTTTCCGGAATTTCACGGGTATCCGGCGGGATGTTGAAAACCACCCAGTGATCCCACATTCCGTCTTCCCGGATATTTTTGGGAACATCCGGATCATCCATGATCAGCACCAGGCTTTTGGCGGCCTCCGGTACTTCAGCGATGGACAGCTGGGGATTTACATTCTCCCCGTCGCAGGTGTATTTGGGGGGAATCCTGCCTTCATGGTCAAAGGCCGTACTTGTCAGTTTCATAAGTCCCTCCTTTGGTTTGGTTAAGCCACGGACGCGCCGAAAATACAAACAAAGCGTCTCCTCCGACTTTTTAGAAACTATTCTAACCAATCCGGGATGTATGAATCAATGGGCAATAGCATGTATTTTTGATTCGGCAGCCGGCAGGGGAAAAAGCCGGAGGCTGTCAGGCGCTCAGCCAGGCCCCTCCCTGCATCCGAAACTTCAACTGATCAATCAGATCCGGATCCGGGGCAAAGGGTACAGGTGGCTTTTCCGGAACCTCAAGGCAAAGGCGGGGAGCCAGAGGGAGGGTTTGGACGTTTTGGTTATAGGCCTGATGCATGAGAAACTCCAGATTCACAACATCCTCAATGTTGTAGGCCAGGAGTGTCTCAAGAGCTTTGGGATGTTTTTTGGCCTTGTATTCCTGCCACAAAAGAACTGCAAAACAGCCGTTCACCCCTGCCAGTTCCTGTCGATCCAGGCCGAATTGTTTCTCACATCCTTTCAACCCTCCGGAATAGCCAAGGTTTTTTAAAACATACCTAAGGTCAATATGCGACTGATCAAAGCTTGATCGGAAGTAGCCGGCCATGAACGGGATATCGAAGCATTTGCCGTTGTAGGTCACCATAAGCTCATAGCTTCGGATATCATCGAGAAAGGCGGTCAGGTTATGACCGTTAATATAGTACTTGATGGCTTGTCCGTCATAAAGGGCGATCGTGGTGATTTCGTTGAAACCGCTGGAAAGGCCGGTGGTCTCAATGTCGATGTATGCCGTGCGGGCTTTGAATTCACCAAAAAGCCGCCAATGCTCGCTTGGCGGCAGAAGCCCTGAAAAATACTGATGATTGCGGTTTCGCAAGGCGTGCTGGGAGTCCCTGAGCTGATCGCGCAGGCGCCTGAGTCTTTTTTGAGGCAGAGGAACGTCCGGGCTTTCCAGAAAATCCGCCCAGTTCTGAATCCCGGATTGCCAGAGCAGGGCCTCCGTTTTTTTGCTGACGCCTTTGAGATGGGAAAACGTATGCTGCAGCAAACAAAGCCTCCGGAAGGAATCAGTTGGGCGTCAGTTCGGTTTCTGTGATGGTTTTATCGGAAATCAGCTTAACTCGGATCATGGTTCCCGTTAACTCGTAAATATCGATGCCGAAACCTTCAAAGGGAGTTAAAACAAGCTGATCGGCAAGCTGCCTGGCGCTGCCTTCGTAATCCAGAACAAGCAGCGCTTCATTGCCGCTGAGACTTCGGGTCTGGAAACGGGTCACTCCGCTGGTTTGGCGCAGGACTTTGCGGAAACCGACCAGGTGCTTCAGAATATTGCCTTTGCCTTTCACATGAATTTCAAGCTGTTCTGTCTGTCGGGCCTGATCCTGCCATGCCTGGGAAATCCGTTCGGATAGAGCTTCTCCGGCGAGCCGGCCAACATTTGACAAGACCTCGCGACAAGCTTCCCGCAAATCCGGGTCGGCTGCGGTTGCCGTTTTCTCAAGGCTTGTGACAGGTTCCCGAGACCCAACAGTCACAGCACTCAGCGAAATAATCCCTTTAACCGATTTGAGCTTACTTTCCATCCTGTTGGATATGGGTTCGGCCCGGGCTTTTCCAAAAATGACCACCTGGGCATCAGCCCGCATGCCCAGGGTGATGGCCTCATCCGCGCTGAGGCCGGCCTTGGGCGGGAGGCCCGCCAGTATTTGGTCCCGGTCCAATGCCTGCGGCTGAATGACCGGATAGCCCTGTTTGCGCATTATATTCTGGATTGCCTCAACCGCCGGGGTTTGCTTAAAGCCATTCTCAGGCGCCTGCCACCAGTAACGAAAGGATGGCTGCCCGGTATCTTTTTCCGCCACAAGCAGCAAAAGCCTGGGCAGTTTTTCAGATGTTTCGAAAACGCCGGTTTCCCGGATCATAGACATGATTTTATCCGCTGATACCGTAGAGCGGATCAGCAGATGATAATAACTGCCGGTGTTGATTTCTTTGAGCACCTGGAAGCCCTGGGTAAAATCCTCCCGATGGCTGTAAAGAATTTCGCTGATGACCTCGAAATTTTCTTTAAGGCATTGCTGCGGAATGATATCTAAGGCCACCAGTTCCACAGCGGACAACAGGCCCTCCTCAAGAGCCGCGTTTCTGGCGTTGGTTACATCCTCATAAATCCGGCTTGAGCCGATGACAGAGACTTTTCGCTCGGCAGGCTGGGCACCGGGCACAATGGTAAGGGTAAAAACCGCCACAGCAATGCATAAAACCACGTTTGGCAGTAATCGACGCCATATACAAACATAATGGTTCATTTTTTATAAAAACTCCTGGCATACGGACATAATTTCAGGCGTTACGGCATAACGCATAATCAGCAATCATCAAGAGGGTTTCTTTTGTTCGGCTGGCCGGGAAAATCTCCATGAGGGTTTTGGCCGATTGAACATACGTTTCCGCAATATGGCGAGCATACGCGATTCCGCCGTTGGCTTCAATCATTTTAACCAGCCGCCTGAAATCATCCGCGGAAAAGGTTTCATTTTTTATGATTTGAATCATTTGGTTCCGCTGCTGCTCAGAAGCCTTGCGCAGCGCATAAATTACCGGCAGGGTTAGTTTGCCTTCCTTCAAGTCAGCCCCGACGGTTTTTCCCAGGGTGGCGGTTTCAGCCGTGTAATCCAGCAAGTCGTCGGTGATCTGAAACGCCAGCCCGAGCTGGCAGCCATAATCTGAAAGCTGCTGTTCCACCTCAGGGGGAGCAGCGGCAAGAATGGCCCCTGTCCGGCAGGCACCCTGGATCAAAACCCCGGTTTTTCGCTGGATTACCTCCATATATTCCTGCTCTGTCAAACTGACATCTCCTTTACGGGTCAACTGCTGGATTTCTCCCTGACACATGCATTCCGTAATTTCAGAGATAACGCGGATAATTTCAGGGTTTTCAGTCCGGGCGGCGATGCCCAGGGCCCGGGCCAGCAAAAAATCCCCCACCAAAACGGTGACCGGGGCACCATAGATGGAATGGGCGACCGGCTGCCCCCGGCTTACTGCTGATCTTATTGCCCATGGCCGGCCTGGTGACTTTATTCACTGCGATCTTTCCTGGCTCGCACC
>JAGYOT010000096.1 GCA_018399455.1 Desulfobacterales bacterium | reverse complement strand
ACCAGATTGGCCCGGGCTTCTTCAAGGGCCGCTTTTTTGGCATTGAGCTGCTCCCTGATTTTCCGGTCATCAATTGAGAATAGGAGCCTCCCCTCCTCCACCCGGCTTCCTTCCTCAAAATGCACCGACTCAAGGAGCCCGTTGATTTCCGGGCGGATGACCACCTCCTGGACAGCCTCCAGGGTTCCAACGCCCCGCACGGTTCTCATAAGATCCCGGGTCTCCACCGTCGCGGCCCGGACCGGCACGCAGCTTTCCTGCGCAAAAACCGTTCCCGGAGCCCCGCCCCCAAAAACGGCCATGGTCAAAAAGAATCCACAAACCATGAAACAAGTTGTTTTTCCCAAAAAACTAAACCACAGGTGCGCGCTATCTATAACTTTCAAGCTAACCCTGGCTAAGGGGTTCCCGGGTTTACTCATTTCTGTCATCTGAAAACTCCTTTGCCGCTAAATTAGGGTGAAAAGTTCCCGTTGCCAGGTCAAGCCGGATCTGGTCCAGCTGATAGGTATAGTAGGCTTGGGCCAGTCGGTTTTCTGCTTCATTTAAGGCGGTAAAAGCGTCGATCTGGTCCACTGCCGTTACCAGGCCCTGCTCAAACTGGGCGCTGACCTGTTTATAATTGCGCCTGGCCGCCTTCACCTGCTCCTTCAGTTGGGCAATGACCCTTTTTTGGGTCTGGATATCCAGGTATACGCTTTTTACCTGGGTGCGAATGGCTTTCTCCAGTCGGCGCAGCATCGATTTTGCCTCCAGGAGACCGGATTTGGCCTGATCCACTTCTGCCGATGTCCGCCACCCGGTGAACAGGGGATAGGAGAGTTTAAGTGTCGCCTGCCAGTCCTCGCGTTCCCCGAAGAAGACGGCTGAATCGTCGGCTCTGATGTATTCGCCTTCAAGGCTGAGGTTCGGGAAATAGTCCGCCTGTTCAAAATCCACCCGCTGTTCCGCCACACGGACCTGGTCTTTGGCCTGGCGGTAATCCGGTCTTTGATCCAGAGCTTTCTGATAGAGCTCGGAGACCTTTACCGATGTAAATGTTTTTTCAGAAGGCTCGGTTACGGGTCCGGATACGGTGTCCATCCCCATTTCAAGGGCCAGGTTCTCCAGTGCGATCGCATGCTGATTTTTGGCGCGCTCCAGCTGTTCCCGGGATTCCATTACCTGGACCCGGGCCCGCAGCACATCCGTTCTGGTAAGGACTCCGACTTCGAATCTCGCTTTGGCCTGATCCATCTGCTGCCTGGCCCGTTCCAGCGCGGTTTCCGCGATTTCGATGGCTCTTCTCCCAAACAGAACCTCATAGTAGCGGGTGCTGACATTAAAAAGAATCTCCTGTACCTGGCGGGTGTGCCGGAATTTTGAACTGTTGAAATAGTATTTGGCGATTTGCCGCCCTGACCAGACTTTTCCGAACTGATAGATGTGCTGATCCAGATTAAAGGTCAGGGTCCCGTAGTCGCGGGGGGTATCGAAAATATCCAGTGCATCGCCGCCATTGCCAGCGCTGGAGGAGATATCATCGACCTTCTGCCGGGTATAGCCGGCCTGCACGGAAAGCTGCGGATACAGATTTGAAGTGGCAATGGCAACATCCTGCCGGTCCTGCTCCAGTTGCTGTCTTGAAATCGCAATCTGATCGTTGTTCGTAAGGGCGATTTCATAGGCCTTTTCCAGGCTAAGGCAATGCGCCGGTTCTTCCAGAGAAGCCGCAGCAGCGTTTGCCGCAGATAAAAGCAGCAGCAGGCACAGCCCTGTGCCGCACCATTTTTTGATTGAATGCAGATACATTTTTTCCCCTTTATTGGCTGCTTGCATATTGCTCAGGCACGGCTGGCGAAAGAGCAGCGCGGCAGAATGCGATGACATTGGCTTCCAGCTCCGGAACCTGAACCGGACTCAGAAGATCCATGTGCAAAAGCCCGAAAATGAGCCCATTTATAATGTAGGCGGTTTTGTCTGTATCCACCGGGGCGACGCTGCCGTCCTCAATGCCTTCCGTCAGGCAGCGCGAAATAATTGCCAGCACCTGTGCATTGGTTTCCTTGACCATGGTTTTTAGTTCGCTTTCCTCTGAGGTCAGTTTTTCAGGGAAATCTCGCAGGAAAATCAGGAGCTGCCTGGAATGCGTTCGTTTGAAAGCAGCGTTGAATCGCAGCATGGACTCAATTTTTTCCATTCCGGTCGGCCGGTTGGCAACAGAAATCTCCAATTCCTGCAAATAGACTTTTTTGGCGTGCCGGAAAATCTCCAGTACAATGCCTTCCTTGTTTTTGTAATGATAAAACAGGGTCCCGTGAGCGACCCCGGCTGTTTCGGCGACTTCAATCGTAGAGGTGCTGTAGAAGCCTTTTTCGGCAAAAAGCCGGGTTGCGCTCTCAATAATGGCTTGCTTTCGATCCAATCCGCTATACTCCTAAACAATTGACTGCAGGAAAAGGAGCATAAAAAAAACTGATTGAGCTGTCAATCAGTTTTAGGGAGGAAGTTGAGGTTACCCGCCTATTGAATTCATACGGGTGCACACGTCCCCCGGGCCTATGGCCTCAGCATGCTTGAACGGTTTTCGCTTAACGGCAGTAAAAAAAATCTTTGCCAGCTCTGTGTCCAGCATGCCCGCCCGGAGCGGGGTTTTGATGTCTTCGCTGATATCAGCCAGCAGGCAGGGGCGTATACGGCCGTCTGCGGTGAGCCGGAGGCGATTGCACGTTTCGCAGAAATGGTTGCTGATAGCACTGATAAAGCCGATTTCCCCGGCTGCGCCGGAGAATTTCCAGCGATCCGCGGGCCCGTCGTTTAACTGGCGCGCCACCGGGATCAGAGTCCCCAGGGTTTCCACCCGGCGGCGGATATCCTTATAGAGCAGGGGTTCGGTGTCGCAGAGGCGTGTCCCGCCGATCGGCATGTATTCAATAAACCGGATATGAAACGGATAGTTAAAAGAAAGGGCGGCCAAATCTGCCAGTTCCTCATCATTTATGCCGTTTAGGGCCACCACATTGATTTTGATGGGAGAAAACCCCTTTTGATGCGCGCTTTCAATTCCCTGCCAGACGCGGTCAAACGCATCCACGCCGGTGATGGTTTTATATTTTTTGGGGTCCAGAGTGTCCAGGCTGATGTTCAACCGGTTGATGCCGGCTGCGGCAATTTGTTCAATGTAGTGAGAAAGCAGAACCCCGTTGGTTGTCAGGGAAACATCGGATAGCCCCTTCAGCTGAGTCAGGTTTTGCAGAAAATCGCAGCAGTCTTTTCGTACCAGGGGTTCGCCGCCGGTGATACGGACCTTGCGTATGCCCAACCGAATACCGATGCGCACAATCCGAAGAATCTCTTCATATCGCAGGATTTCCGAATGGCGGAGTTTGCATTTGCTGCCCTTGGGATTGCAGTAAAGGCAGTGAAGATTGCACCGGTCGGTAATTGAGATCCGCAGATAGTTGAGATTGCGTTTATAGGAATCAACAAGGTGAGTTTCTGCTATTTTCATCGGCTTCCTGTCTGTCCGGTCGGAGGGACGGTTAGAGATTCAGATCGGGGTTTTCTATTGAATTTTTTTTGGTATTCGGCAAGCGTAATCATGGGCGGACGCTCATGGCCTTCAATCTTATAGTTTTCCGCCCGATACCGGCCGGCGATCCGTTTGTACTGGATCATTTCTTTGTAAAGGGCGTTTTTCAGCTCAATTTTGTCCAGTTTTTCAATCCGGCTGAAAAAGGTCTTTAGAATGACAAAGGCCATTTTTCCGAGGGCGTTGGTATCCTGGTTGCGATGGACCCGCTGGTCAAGGTCCACCTGGGCAATCACTTCCAGCCCCCATTCTACATAAATATCCAGAATCATGCTGGTCTCCACACCGTAGCCAATGGGAAAGGGAATGCTTTCAAATAGCTCGCGATATCCGGCATATTCGCCGGAAAGCGGCTGCAGGATCTGCGTTAGTTCCGGGAAAAAAAGGGAAAACAGCGGCCTTACCACCAGCTCGGTAACGCGCCCTCCGCCGGTGTACCGGATTTTTTGCTGATCCAGTGTAAGCGGGCGATCATAGAACGCCTTGGCGTATTTAATGGTATCCCGGGTCAAAAGCGGGCCGATCAGGGCATACACAAAGCGATGATGGATGTTTTTAATATCAGCATCAAGATAGACGATAATATCGCCCCGGGTGATATACAGGGCTTTCCAGAGGTTTTCGCCTTTGCCTGTGAAGTTTTTCAGATGAGGCAGAATCTCCCGGGCATCGTAGACGGCTGCGCCATAGCTCTCGGCTATCTCTTTGGTATGGTCGGTTGAGCCGGAATCAATGACAACGATTTCATCAATAAGCGGAAACCGTGTCATTAACTCGGATTTCATGATAATGATTTCCTTGGCGATGGTCTTTTCTTCGTTTAAGGTCGGCAGGCACAGGGATATGCTTGCCTTCTTTTCCTCCTTTGCCGCCAATAATCGACTAAGGTCCCTGAACTGGGTGTGGTGGAAGGTATTGCTGGAAAGCCAGTCGTTATTCATCACACACCCCTATAATTCAGCCACCTAGTGCCTCAGGCCCTGAAATAGCGCTCAATGGTCTCACACAGGCCGGCAATGGTGTATTCCTCAGCCACCAGATCGACCGTAAAGCCGTTTTCTTTCGCCGTATCCGCGGTTATCGGGCCGATGGCCGCAACCGTGACGCCCCGGGTCAGTTTGGCGAACTGCTCACGCGGGATCAGAGCCTTAAAATTTCTGACTGTTGAGGAACTCGTGAAGGTGATCATGTCCACTGTTTTTTCGGCAAGCGCCTTGATCAAGGCCTCCTGATGGTCATTTTCCGGAACTGTATGGTAGGCAATGATTTCATCCACATCGGCCCCCATCCGCTTGAGCTCCACCGGCAGCACGGGGCGGGCTTCCGCCGCCCGGGGCAAAAGCACCCGCCGTCCTTCAACATGGATTTTTCGAAACGCCTCAATAACCGATTCTGCGCGATAACTCTCCGGGATAATATCGCTTGACACCCCGTAGCGCAACAGCCGCTTGGCGGTGGCGGGCCCGATGCTGGCGGTTTGAATGCGGCCCAGTGCACGACTGTCTTTGTTATTGGCAAAAAGGCGGTCAAAGAACATATCCACACCGTTTACACTGGTAAAGACCAGCCAGTCATAATCGGCCAGTTGTGAAATGGCCTGATCCAGGCGCTTGAAATCATCAGGTGCCTTGATCTGAATGGCCGGATATTCCAGGCACTGGGCGCCCAGCGCCGAAAGGGCGGCAACCATGTCGCTCGCCTGTTTGCGGGCACGGGTGACAATGATGCGTCTTCCGAACAGGGGGCGTGTTTCAAACCATTTCATTTTGTCCCGAAGGGAGACCACACCACCCACGACAATAATGCAGGGCGCCTTCAGACCGGCGGCCTCAACGTTTTCGACAATCGTTGCCAGGGTTCCGGTGACGGTTTGCTGTGCGGACGTTGTGCCCCATCGGACCAGGGCGGCCGGCGTGTCCGAAGCCATCCCTTCCTCCATCAAACGGGCGCTGATATGGGGGAGGTTTTTCACTCCCATCAAAAAGACCAGGGTGCCGCCGGTATGGGCAAGAGCCTCCCAGTTGATGCTGGATGTTGGCTTGGACGGATCTTCATGACCGGTCACGAATGTAGCCGAAGAAGCAAACCGGCGGTGGGTCAGGGGGATGCCCGCATAGGCGGGGGCGGCAATGGCGGAGGTGACGCCGGGCACAATGTTAAAGGAGATGCCGGCATCGATAAGCCTTTCGATTTCTTCGCCGCCACGGCCGAAGACAAACGGATCGCCTCCTTTGAGCCGGGTGACCGTTTTCCCTTCGCGTGCTTTATCCACAATCAACTCATTGATTTCGTCCTGCGAGAGGGTGTGGTCGCCGCCTTTTTTGCCGGCGTAAATTAGTTCTGCTTCATGTTTTGCATGGTTTAAGAGTTCGGGTGTGGCCAGGTAGTCGTAGACGATAACGTCTGCCGCGCGGATGGCTTCAATGCCGTTTATTGTAATCAGTCCCGGATCTCCGGGGCCTGCTCCCACCAGATAGACCTGTTGCTTCATTACGGATGTGCCTCTTCACTGAGCCGTGCTAAAATTTGATCCGCCCCCATATCGATCAGTGTCCGGGCCAGCCCACGGCCGATGTCCCCGGCCTGGCTGAGGGGGCCTGATTCTGTCTGATAATACATGACCGATCCGTCGGTTTCCGCCACCATGCCTTCAAGGGTCAGGATATCGGTGTCAATTCTTGCATAAGCGGCTATCGGCACCTGGCACCCCCCTTGCAATTGTTTCAGGAAAGCACGCTCGCTGGAAACGATGAGGCGGGAGGAGCCATGATCGAGAGGGGAAATGAGATCATGAATGCGCGGGTCCGCCTTTCGGGTTTCAATGCATAGCGCTCCTTGTCCGACAGCCGGCAGAATAAGTCCGGGATCAATGGTTTCAGAAATTACGTGCCCCAAATTCAGCCGTTTCACTCCGGCTCCGGCCAGAATGATCGCGTCCAGCTTTTCTGTTTCCAGTTTTTTGAGCCGCGTATCCAGATTGCCCCGCAAGGGCAATATCTTTATATCCGGACGGCGGTAAAGCACCTGGGAAGCCCGGCGCAGGCTACTGGTTCCGATGCGGGCGCCCTTGGGCAGTTCGGTAAAGGGCTTGTCCCCCTTTGAAATCAGTACATCATAGGGAACTTCCCGTTCCGGCACCGCCCCGATCTCCAGAGACTCCGGAATATCGCCCGGCATGTCCTTCATGCTGTGTACGGCCAGGTCGATCCCGCCGTCCATCAAAGCCTGCTCGATCTCTTTGACAAAAAGACCCTTGCCGCCGACCTTGGCAAGCGGCACATCCAGGATTTTGTCCCCGCTGGTTTTGATTACGCATAGCTCAAATGCCAGCTCCGGATGGTGGCTTTGGAGAGCCTGCTTTACCCAGTTGGCCTGCCAAAGGGCCAGCTGGCTGCCTCGTGTGCCGATGCGAACAGGACGGGCATTCATACGCCGCAGTTTGAACACGAGGAAGATTTACATCCACTGCAGGCGGATC
>JAGYOT010000095.1 GCA_018399455.1 Desulfobacterales bacterium | reverse complement strand
TTTTATTCTGACTTCTGCCTACTGGCTCCTGACTTCCCGAAGTTACTCAGAAGCCCCTTAAGGCCCGCCTGAGTCAATTTCTTTTAACCGGCGCAGAATATCCCGGGCCGAGGTGGATTGAGAGGCTTTAAGCATCTCGTTCATTCGTTTTTCCTCGATCTGGTTTTTATTCATAACCTTTCGTTTATAGGCGTTTTTTAAAACTTCCAGGAGGTTCTCGAAATCACAGGGCTTTTGCAGATAGGAGTATGCTCCGCTACGGGTGCATTCAACCGCTGAGTCCACGCTGCCGTGACCGGTCAGGATGACGATTTCCATCCATTGATGCTCTTTTTTTAACGCCTTTAGCGTCTCTTCTCCGTTGATGCCCGGCATCTTAAGATCCACCAGCGCAATGTCAACGGGGGTTTGGCGAGCCGCTATAATCGCCTTCTCCCCCCGGTCCACGGCCACTACTTCGAAATCCCGGGTTTCCAGGCGTTTTTTCATCGAGTCAAGAAACTGCACCTCATCATCGACAAACAGGATGTGAATTTTTTTCTTATTCATTTGACAACTCCTTAAAGTTGAAACATTTTCTTTGTAAAAAAGGCTTATCGCCCTAATGGATTAATCTAAAGGCTAAATGTTGCCGCCCCGGCGCAGGAGCGAGCGCTGCTCGGCCTTCCGGATCCGGTCCTCCTGTTCGTCTTTCCGTTTTCGGGCCCCTTCCAGTTTGGCCCCGATCTCATCCACGTTCGCGGGTTTGAGCAGGTAGTCGAAGGCGCCCAGTTTCATCCCTTGCACGGCGGTTTCAATGGTTCCGTGGCCGGTCAGCATGATCACCTCGACAATGGGATGGCGTTTCTTGAGTTCGGTCAGGGTTTCAATTCCATCCATGCCGGGCATCTTGATATCCAGTACAACCACATCAATGTTTTCTTTATCAAGGACTTCCAGGCATTCCTTGCCGCTGTAAGCCCTGAAGACTTTTTCTCCGGCCTCCTCCAGGCGCAGGCCGAACATTTCCACAAAATCTTTTTCATCGTCCACGATCAGGACGTTGGTCGGAATTTTGATCATGATTTGGGCTCTCCCTTAATCTTATTTAATATTTCATAGCAAATGTTTTCATCGTCCTGGATTTGACCTTCCGGTGAAAGGCAGGGGGGTAGTTCAACGAAGACCTTGGTGCCGTATCCCACGCGGCTTTCAATCTCTATTTTTCCCCCCAGCCGGCTGATAATGCCGCGGCTGACATAAAGACCCAGGCCGGTACCCTGTCCCGGAGGCTTGGTGGTAAAAAAGGGCTCAAAGACCTTTTCCAGGTTTTCCCTGGGAATTCCGCTGCCGGTATCCGCCACGGTCAAACCGATGCCTTCCCCGCGGTCCATGATTTCAATGGAGATTTTTCCGCCTGCGGGGGTGGCATGGATGGCATTGGTCACCAGATTGATCAGAACTTGGCGGATTTCATACGGATTGCTCCAGATTACCTTCTGGCTTCGGGCCTGAACACGGATTTCAATATGATTATGCATGGCCTCTTTGCCGAGAAAATCCACGGTCTCGTCAACGAGGGCCTTGAGGTCGGTCTCCATGAAGGATTTTTCCTGCTTGCGGACAAAACCCAAGAGTTGATGGGTGATCCGACGGGTCCTGTCCACTGCGGCCTCTATTTTATCCACCGCGTTGACCAAATCCTTTTTCCTTGGAATGCCGGCCATTTCCGCTTTGCTGAGCACCAGGCGCAAATACCCGGTTGACTCCTTGATAATTGCCAGCGGATTGTCAATTTCGTGGGCAATACCGGTGGAGAGGGTCCCAAGGGACGCGAGCCGTTCGGTAGCGATCATCTGCTGCTCCATTTTCGCCCGGTATTCAGCTTCCCGCTGTTTCTCAATCTCCCGACGGATTTTTTCATGGGCCTGGCGGATTTTACCGGCCAGCTGTTCGAGCGCAATGGGTTTTGTCAGATAATCAAAGGCCCCCTGCTTGATGCCCGCTACGCCGTCTTCGGTGGAGGAATGCCCGGTCAGCAGAATTACTTCGATGCCGTGAAATTTTTCCTTGATTCGGGCCATGGTGTCAATCCCGTTTAAGCCGGGCATTTTCACGTCCAGCACCACCACATCAACCGGCGTGTTTTCCAAATAGTCCAGCGCCGCCTCCCCGCTTCCGGCCTCATGAATCTCAAACCCTCTGCGGTCCAGCCGTTTGGCAATGGGGCGTCTGAAATCCGCCTCATCATCTACCAGCAGCACTCGGATGTTATTCATTTTCTACGCTCCTCCGGCATCTTTAGGCGCCTTGTTTATACCAACCCCAGAATATTCCACCAGATCATGGCAATAATGACAAGGATTGCCAGCAGGATCGGCATCACGACCAGGCCGACCTTGGTCAGATCAACCGATTTGAAATACCGGTAACTGTATGAGATGGCATTGGGGGGGCATCCGATAACCAGAAGCATGGCAAAGGAACAGGCCATGCCGAGGCACAGGGCAAGAACCCTGGGATCTACGCCCTCCATTTGGGCCATGGGTATGACGATGGGCAGAATCAGTGCAGCGGCTGCCACGTTGGCCATGGCATTGGTAACGATGGCCCCGAAAACGCCGACTCCGATAAACAGGCCCAGCCATCCGGTCCCCTGGACTACCGGGAAAAACAGGTTGGCAAAATATTGTCCGGCACCGGAATAGCCCATTGCGAGACCCAGCGAAATGCCGCCGCCAAAAATAAACAGGGCGGTCCCCCATTCCAGGTTATCATTGATATCCTCCCATTTGAGGCAGCCGGTAACCGTCAGCACGGCAACACCCAGCATGCCCGTAATCGAATAATGGATTCCGTGAATCCCTTTTGTCAACCAGGTCAAAAACGTCAGCGCAACAATAATCAAGGTCATAATTTCGGTTCGGCTCCAGGGCCCCAGTTCCTCGTCCAATTCCGGCAGCTTGATATCGGGATCCGGACGAAAGACCAGGTAGACGACGAAAACAGCCGCCGGCACCGTTATCAGAGCCGCCGGCAGGGCATACATGATCCAGTCGAAAAATGTGATCTCAATACCCGTAAATTCTTTTAAGAAAGCGGCTGCTACCATGTTGCGCCCCCCTCCGACCAGGGTGCCCATGCCGCCGGCCGAACAGGCAAACGGCAGAGAGAGCATCATGAACTTGGCGGTTCGGGTATGGGGCTCAATGCCGGCCGCTCGCATCATCGGCAGCATGGTCACAAGCCCCACAGCGCATGCCGCGGCATCATGCATAAAACCCGACGCCCAACCCAGGCCAATTGAAATGATAAAGGTAAACCGGGTCACGTTGGTCCCCGCTTTGCCGATGATAAAATAGCCCAGCCGTTTGGTAATTCCTGACCTGTCCAGGGCGATAGCAAATATCAGGCAGCACATGATAAAAAGGACAACGGGGTGCATGTATGGCGCCCAGGCCCCCTCTACATTTGTCACCCCCATGATCACAAGGCCGACCCCGATCAAAATGGCTGTGATTTCAAGCGGGATGGGCTCGACCACAAACATGAAAATCAAGAAAACCAGAAGCGCCAGAAACCGTTTGGCGGTAGGGGAGAGGCCGTCGATATAAGCCAATGACGCTTTCTTTAAACCGGCGGCCGCAATTTGCGTTTTCAGGTATTTCCCGCTGGCTTCGGGTGCACCGGGTTGTCTGCTTTCAAGGATATAAGCCCCGTCCGTTTCAGATGCCAAGGTAAAATGGTCACTCACTTGAGAATAAATCTTTTGACCCGGATCTCCGCTTATTTCATATTTTGTCCCTTCCGGTCGGGGGAGAAACAAAATGATCACGCCAATCAGCAGCCCGATCCCGAGTTTAAACAAATTTGATTTAAAAAACATCGATTTCACTCCTTATAAAAAAATGTCCGTCAGCCTTTAGCAGATTTCAGAGCAACCTTTGCAACCGTATTATGTAAGGGCACTGCAGGCTTCTTGGATCTTTTCCAGAAGCTCATTGAGCTCACAGGGCTTTGTCAGATAATCGAATGCCCCGAGCCGGATGCCTTCCCGGGCTGCCGCCTGGGAGCCGTGGCCGGTTAGCATGATGACCTTCATGTTAAGGCCCATCCGGTTAAACATCCGTAAAACCTCAAGGCCGTCCATGTCCTCCATTTTCAGATCAAGAATGACAATATCAAACGCATCCCTTCCGACCGCCTGGATGGCTTCGGCTCCGCTGTAGGCCTTGGTGACATCAAGGCCCCGCCGCCTGAACCGGTTGGCCAGGACATTAACATAGCCCTCTTCATCATCTACGAGCAGAAGCTTAATTGGTTTTCCGGGCGCCTTGGAATCGGCGGACATCTGTTCCTGCTCCTTTGCTGCCATTTACATTAAACGCTGCCCATAATTTGTCGTCAGCTTATACCCCGCGAGTCGTCAGGACCTTTTCCACCCTGGCCTTTTCAATTTTTTCTTCATGCGCGTGTTTTTTTTCTGCGGCCTCTTCCACCTTTGCCGTTAATACTTCCATTTCGCATGGCTTCATCAAGTAATCGAACGCCCCCTGCTTCATCCCCTCAATGGCCGATTCCACCGTGGCATGGCCGGTCAGCATGATCACTTCGATCAGGGGGAATTTTTTTTTGATGGTCTGCAGTGTTTCAAGACCGTCCATACCCGGCATCTTGACATCAAGAATCACCACGTCGACATTGCGGTGGCTGCTCAGCTGCCTGAGCGCCTCTTCCCCGCTGAATGCGGCAAGGACGTTATACCCGCGCTTGTCGAGTCTTTTTTTCATGGGATCAACAAAGGATTTCTCATCGTCAACCAGCATGATGTAGGCTTTTGTCATTTTTTCGCTCCTTTATCGGTTTTTATTTATTTTTGTACTGGCAGCCATATCCGGAACCGGGTTCCTTCGCCCACGGAGCTGTGGACATCAATTTTGCCGCCCATTTTCTGAACAATCCCGTAGCAGATGGAAAGCCCCAGACCTGTGCCCCGGCCCACGGACTTGGTTGTAAAAAACGGTTCAAAAATTCGATCCAGATTGGACTCGGGGATGCCCGGCCCGTCGTCTTCGACTATGATAACGATATGATCTTTCTCCAGTCGGCTTAGTTTGCTTAAGATCCGGACGGTCCCCCCGTTTTTGCTCATGGCGTCAATGGCGTTGTTTATCAGGTTCAGCAGCACCTGCTGCATCTCGGAGGGCGAAATTGTAATATAGGGAAGATCCGGCTGAAGCTGGGTTACAATGGAGACCCGGTTGTATTTGGCCATCTGCTCGGATAAGGCGACAATTTCTCTGATCAGTGAATTGACCTGCACATCTTTCAGGGTGGTATCGGTTTTACGGGCAAAGCTCAAAAGCTTATGGGTAATCTCCTTGCAGCGCTGGCCCTGCGTGTTGATCTGAGCCAGTGCCCGTTTGAATTCCGCTATGTTCTCGCTTTCGGCAAGCACTTCATCTTCCAGAAGATCGCCGATCCATCCGGATTCTTCGACCATGATGGCCACAGGATTATTGATTTCATGGGCAATTCCGGCTGCCAGTTCCCCCAAAGACGCCATTTTTCCGGTTTCAATGATCTGCTTGTTCATCATTTCCATTTCCTGATCCGCCCTGCGAATTTTCCTGACCATTTTTTTGGATGTTAAAATTGCCATCCCGATGATTGATAGACCTCCAATAATAAAAATGATCAGGGCGGTATTGGACATCCGGTGAAGATCGGAAAAGGCGTCATTGATTTCCTGTTTGACGATCAGGAGCCATTCGCCGCCCTTCAGACTGCCCACGGCATAGAGGTGCTTGTTGTAGCCGTCATCCATCCAGGGTAAAAGCTGGTAGCCTCTGCCGCTGTTATCCGGCCAGCGGGTAATGAGAATATGGTTCGGGCTTTTTTCAACCCCTTCCCGGAAAACGGAAAAGCAGCGGTTGCAGGCCTCCTCAGCCTGTTTAGGTTTGGCCTGAAACTCGTCTTTCTGGTTTAAGATAAAGGCATAACCCGTCTCCCCCAGGCGGAAATTCTGAACCAGTGAGTTAAAGGCGTTAAAGTTGATGGTGGCGCGAAGCAGCCAGTATTCCCCGTTTTTCTTTTTACGGGCGGCTACAATAAAATGGGGCAGTCCCCTCAGGCCTGAGAATACATCGCTGATGTAATAGGGCTGGCTGATGGCGTTTTTAAACCATTGCGCATTACTGTAATCCGCCGCCTCCAGCTCAAAGGAGCCGGCATAGGCCGCTTGAATGCCGTTTGCCCGGATCAGCCCCAGATCGACAAACACATTATCGTAATCCCGCCTTAAATTAAGGAGCACGTCATATAAAAAACGGTTGTTGTTGAGTTTTTCAAAGCCTGCGGTTGAGGCCAGAAACTCAATCGTTGAGAGTTTTTCCTGCAGGAATGAATCGATATTCTGTTTATGCTTCTGTACCAGCTCGTTTAAATGGGCGCGGGTTTTTTCATGATAGGCAACGTAGAACTGCTGCAGCAGTATGGCAATAACCAGGACCATGGGGGTGAAGGAAACCACTATCACGGTCAGGGTCATTTTCCGCGTAAGCGATTGATAATAGTGACTGCGTATCTCTTTTGAGTTCGACATTTCTTTTGCTTCGTATAGGTTTTCCTGCGGCGTCCCAACCTTCCGGCCAGGCCCCGAAGATCAGCTGCCGGGCTTGACCGTATCAGTTTCAGCCAGCCCGTGTGTCTTCAAACTGTTTCAAGTACTATGCCAATGAGAAGGTGCAGATACGCGGGCATCGGGCGAGAACCTTGCGCTTGCCTGCATGGTAAGGGAAAAGCGCCGGATGAATCCGGCCCTGACTTGGAAAGTCTGTTAAGGAAGCTTTTGGCACAGCTCTTCGTGCCTGTAATTTTTTCAGATTGTAAAAAAACCTGGCACATGAAGTCCCGCAAAAAATCCCGGCGGAAGAAAGCAACCCCCCGGGACAGGTTTAAGCCTGTCCCCTTTTCAGAGGAGAGGGATGCAGCGCAACGCAGATATTGGACTTTTTACTTTGCCATCTGATTTAATGGCACTATTATTGCCTTCCTCCTATTAGGCGCCGGGAGCC
>JAGYOT010000094.1 GCA_018399455.1 Desulfobacterales bacterium | reverse complement strand
ATTACCGGTGCCCTTGAATTCCTCAAAAATCACCTCATCCATCCGGCTGCCCGTATCCACAAGCGCAGTGGCGATAATGGTGAGGCTTCCGCCCTCCTCAACATTGCGGGCTGCCCCGAAAAACCGTTTTGGCCGGTGCAGTGCATTGGAATCCACCCCTCCGGATAAAATTTTGCCACTTGGCGGCATGACCGTATTATAGGCCCGGGCCAAACGGGTGATGCTGTCCAGAAGGATCACCACATTGAGTTTATGCTCAACCAGGCGTTTGGCTTTTTCAATGACCATCTCAGCGACCTGGATATGGCGTTCAGCCGGTTCATCGAATGTCGAGCTCACGACCTCGGCCTTAACGGAGCGCTCCATGTCGGTAACCTCCTCGGGCCGTTCATCGATAAGGACAACAAAAGGCACCACATTGTTTTTATGGCTGGTGATGATACTGTTGGCGATGCTCTTTAAAATCATTGTCTTGCCGGCCCGGGGGGGGGAGACCACCAGTCCCCGCTGCCCAAAGCCAAGCGGGCAGAGAAGATCCATAATTCGGGTCGTATAGTTATCGCGGGCGGTTTCCAGCTTCATTTTCTTGGTTGGAAAAAGAGGGGTCAGATTGTCAAACAGGATTTTATCGCGCGAAATCTCCGGGCCCTCATAATTGATGGCCTCAACCTTGAGCAGTGCAAAATACCGCTCCGATTCCTTGGGTTGCCGAATCTGACCGGAAACCGTATCCCCGGTGCGCAGGTTAAACCGTCGGATCTGAGATGGCGAGACATAAATATCATCCGGCCCCGGCAGGTAGTTACAATCCGGTGAGCGCAGAAACCCAAACCCATCCGGAAGGACTTCCAGTGTTCCCTCGCCGTAAATAAATCCGTTCTGCTCAATATGGGCCTGCAGCAGCGAAAAAATGAGTTCCTGTTTCCGCATTCCCCCGGCGTTGTCAATATTGAACTTCTTTGCCATCTGGGTCAGTTCATTAATCTTTTTGTTTTTTAATTCAACGACATTCATTAACCTCTTTCCTCGCCATCCTTTTTATTTATTGAATTTAGTTTGATGGTTCCCCAAAAAAAATTAAAGATTACCCGCTTATAACAAAGGCAGACCTAAGTACGCCCCGGTTTTCATCGCTATAGGAGATTCCCCGGGCACTATAGCGCCTCTATCCTGAATCTTTTACAATGTCATTCTAAATTGGCTTTTTGCGAGATGATCCTGACTTTCGCCGTATGTTGGGCCTACATGCGGCATCCCCAATCCGGTAGGCGATTTTATTCTCCGATGCACTGCCTGCAGATCCGTTAAACTAAAAATCAACAAGACTATCTGCTTGCGAGACCGAAACTTGAACCCATGATTGTTTTGAAGGACCTATGTACTGCTCTGATAGATCGTATACGCAGAAATAAGATTCGTACCAAGGGCAGGTATTTTTACTTAAGATATACCCCTTCGGCCGCACTGTCAACAATTTTAGTGATTTTTTAACCGTGTCATCAAATCTTTGTACAATCCATCAACAGCGGCCTCAGCTTGGGACAGAGTTCCCGAATTATCAATCACGAAATCGGATCTTTTCTTTTTCTCCTTCTCCGGCCACTGAATCCGCAAAAGCGCCTCAGCATCGGCGCGGCTGATTTGATCCCTCGCCATTAGCCGCTGAATTTGCGTCTCCCGGTTCAAATAAACAGTGAGAATGAAATCAAAATAATCTTCCATCCCCGTTTCAAACAGAAGCGGCACCTCAATCGCCACTATGGCGGCCCCCTTCTGTCTTAAAGCGGCTTCATCGGCCTTCATTAAACGAAACACCTCCGGGTGAATAAAACTTTCAAGGGCTTGTTTTTTCGCTTTATCCCGGACAATGATGTATCTCAGCCGGCCGCGGTCGATCGTTCCATCAGCGGCCAGTATAGCATCTCCGAAATATTCGACAATTTCGTCATAGGCGGGCATGCCCGGCATCACTGCCCGACGCGCCAGCTCATCCGCCATTATCACACCGACGCCATGGCGGCCGAGTCTTCGGCAAACAACGCTTTTGCCCGAACCAGCGCCGCCCGTTATCCCCAAGCGTAAAAGGCCGCTATTTTTCTTGCCCATCTGCGTTATCCGCCTTTCATTTGAAACTGCCACCGTTTCTGTTGTATATCAATACAAACGGCTCTTATATCCAAGCACCGGTTTGCGTGTCGGCGTCAGTCTTGACTTCGGGGATGCGACCCCTGGTTAAGCAAAAAAAATTTTTCATAATAAATAAAATAATGCAAATCAACACAAAATTTATCCCCGTAGAGCCCGACGTCTACATCGTAGGCGGCTCCATCCGGGATATACTAATGGACAGAGAGCCCATCGATTTTGATATCACCGTCAAAGCCCCATGTGAACCGCTCGCACATCGTATCGCTGCCAGAGCCGGCAGCCGGGCCGTCCCTGTCGGCAAACCCGGCGCACGGATCTACCGAATTAAAGCCGGAAACCTGAATTTTGATGTTGCTCCCATGTACGGCAACAGTATTGAAGCCGATCTGGAAAGACGGGATTTTACCGTCAACGCAATGGCCTGGGACATTGCCCGCGCCAGGCTAATCGATCCCATGAACGGTCAAAATGATATTCGTTTCCGGCGAATCCGAATGGTTTCTGCAAAAAACCTGGAAGATGATCCAATTCGGCTGCTGCGGGCCTTCCGCCTGGGAGCGACGCTTTCCTTTTCCATCGCGGCTGAAACGAAAGCCGCGATCCAGGCCCTGTCCCGCCATATCCAGCAGGCCGCCGGAGAACGGATAAGGGAGGAATGGCTGAAACTGCTTTCAGCCGGCGATACGTTTTTCTATATTCGGGGAATGGACGATACCGGTCTCTTACCCGCTATTTTCCCGGAACTGGCCGCCCTCAAAAATTGCCGCCAGAACGGGCACCACGTCTTTGATGCATTCTCCCATACCATGTGCGCGTTTTCTCATCTGGAAGCCCTGGTTCGTCAGCCAGAGGGCTTCCTGCCGGAACAAATACAGATTTTTCAAGCCGTCCCGTCCGATCCGGTTCTGCTGAAGTTCGCCCTGCTTTTGCATGACATCGGCAAGCCGGTCTGTCGAAGCATTGATGCCAAGGGGGGAATCCACTTCTACCGGCATGAATCCGTCGGTGCGGACATGGCCTCTGCCATAAGCCGCCGACTCAGGCTTTCCAACCCTGACCGCGCATACATGACCTTTATCATCGGCAACCACTTAAGACCCTTGCTTCTGTTTATGGAGCATCAGGTGCAAAAATTAACACGTAAAGCCATTGTCCGGTTTTTCACCAAATCCGCCCCGCTTGCCCCGGATCTGCTCATCCATGCGATTGCCGATGCCCGGGGGAAAAAGGCCGACCGGCCGCAATCATCCTTTGAATCCTTTTGCCGGCAGCTCATCAGGATTTATTTGGGTGAATATCTCCCGCATGCCGCCTTACCTCCGCTTATCTCCGGTCATGACCTGATCCGGGAATTTCATCTCACCCCGTCTCCGCTTTTTTCCGAGCTGCTATCCCGCGTGGAAACAGAACGTCTTGCCGGCCGGCTGCAATCCCGCGAGGAAGCCCTGGAATGGATCAAAAATTTTCTGCTCACCATCAGCCCTCTTGACAATCATTCATCTTTCTATTAAATAGAATCTTTTATCTAATTTCTATTGGTAAAGGGGTTTGACGCGTCATCAAAAAAAGGAGAGAGCCATATGAACATTTTATTCTTCGGTCCAAACGGCAGCGGCAAAGGAACCCAGGGCGCAATTTTGAAAAAAAAATACAACATCCCGCACATTGAATCCGGAGCCATTTTCCGGGAAAATATCAAGGGCGGCACCGAACTGGGCAAACAGGCCAAGGCCTATATCGATAAAGGCGACCTGGTACCGGACGACATCACCATCCCAATGATTCTTGACCGGCTGAAAGAAAATGACTGCAAAAACGGCTGGCTCCTGGACGGATTTCCCAGAAACAAGAATCAGGCGATCAAACTTCATGAGGCGTTGAAAAAAGAGAATATGAGCCTGGATATTGTAATTGAAATGATCCTGGACCGCCAAATTGCCAAAAACCGGATTATGGGCCGCCGCCTCTGCGTGAACGACAACAACCATCCAAACAATATCTATATTGATGCCATTAAGCCGAACGGCGACAAGTGCCGGGTCTGCGGCGGCGATCTTATCAAACGCGACGATGATCAGGATGAAGCCGCTATCGACAAGCGCCACAGCATCTATTATGATGATCAAACCGGCACCCTGGCAGCAGCTTACTACTTCCGGGATATCGCCGATCAGGAAGGGATGAAATACATGACCCTCGACGGAAAGGCCAGCGTGGAGGAAGTCACCGATGAATTGGTTAAAAAGCTCGAAGCATAACCGGCTGCCGCCTGTCATTCTTGAGAATCCTATATTTTTGGGTTATCATTTAATTTGAAGTAAATTTATTGTAAAGGGGGCGAATTTTTTGAAGGAGATCTCGGTTCGGGTCGATGACAATGACGTCGAACGCGCACTGCGCGTCCTGAAGAAAAAAATTCAGAATGACGGCTTGTTCAAACGGCTGAAAATGAAAAAAAACTACGAAAAACCGAGCGAATACCGACGGCGCAAACGCCGCGAGGCACTTCGGCGGCAGCGGATTGCCGAAGCCAAACGGCAGAAGCGATATCAACGGTATCGCAAGACAAAACGCACCTAGGTTGTCAAGTGATCGCCTATCCGTTTAACCCGGTCAGATTCTTCGCAACTGACCGGGTTTTTTGGTAACAAAGGAAGTGCCCGGGAACACTTAAATGGCCCCGAACAAAACAACGCATTTATATCAGCGATGTCTGGAAGAGATGTATGGGCTCAGGCGATTCGGCATCGTACTGGGCCTGGATATCATCACGCAGATGCTTGCTAATCTTGGCAATCCCCAGAACCGGTTTTCATGTATTCATATTGCCGGCACCAACGGAAAAGGCTCAATCGCTTCGGCGCTGGCCAATATCTTATACCGGGCCGGATACAAAGCAGGTCTTTATACCTCCCCCCACCTGGTTCGGTTTAATGAGCGCATCCGGATCAACAACACCGAAATTGCCGACAACAGGGTGGTAGAAGCTTATACAGCGGTTAAAAAAGCCCATAACGGACCAAGAGAGGCCACCTTTTTTGAATACGCCACTGCCATGGCCATCTATGCGTTTGGTCAGGCGGGTGTGGATTGGGCGGTGATTGAAACCGGGATGGGCGGCCGTCTGGATGCCACCAACATCATCGATCCTGAGATTTCCATTATATCCAATATCAGCCTGGAGCACCGGTATTATCTCGGCAATACCATCAGCGATATTGCCGCTGAAAAAGCAGGCATTATTAAACCCGGGACACCGGTGGTCACCGGCGCCAGGCAAAAGGCGGCGGTATCTCGAATCCGACAGGCCGCAGAGGCTCAAGGCTCCCCGTTTTTCCGGCTCGGTGAGCACTTCCGGGTCCGGAGGCATCCGGAATCAGGGGTATTCACCTATTACGGCATGGATCAGGTCTGGCCGGGCATGCAGACACGACTGACCGGAAACCATCAGGTAGACAATGCCGCAATTGTTCTCGCTGCGTGTGAACTTCTGAAAAAGCGCCACGCCATCGGCCCCGCCGCAATCCAGACAGGGCTTAAGACCCAGGAATGGCCGGGCCGGCTGGAAATGATTCCGTCTACACCGCCCATCCTTATTGACGGGGCTCACAACCTGATGGCGGCGCGACACCTCGCCACTTTTTTAAAGGAACAGATGGGGGACCGGAAGATCACCCTGGTAATCGGCATTCTTGATGATAAACCCTATCCATCCATGCTGCGGTCCATCCTGCCGAACTGCCACCAAGCAATTCTCACCAGGCCCCGCATTGACCGCAGCCTGCCTGCAGAAGCCCTTTTGGAAGTCGCCCGGCCTCTTCTCAGCCGGAGCAGAATCATCAATGATGTTGCCGAAGCCGTTTCTTATGCATATCACAACACCGCACCGCAAGATCTGATTTGCATCGCCGGTTCCCTCTATGTGGTGGGAGAGGCCAAGCAGGCGCTTGCTGCCATGAAACTAACCGGGTAGTTTACTTGATTGCCGTCTTTCAGGCAATCCTCCGTGAATGTCAAAGCCAACGGAGCAAACCATGCGCGTGACCATTCTTTGTGAAAACACTGTTGGGGTAACCCGGCCAATGGGGCTTATGGGCGAACACGGGCTCTCCTTTTGGATCGAAGACCAGAGCATCACCGTCTATGATACCGGTCAGGGCGTCGGCATCATCAACAACATGGCGCTTCTGGGAAAAAGTATCCGCAGCATCGACAGAATTATTCTCAGCCACGGGCATTATGATCATACCGGCGGGCTGATGCCGGTACTGGCGCAACGGGATACGGTGTTGCCCGTCTATGTTCATAAGGAAGCCTTCCGGAATAAAGTCGCCGTTGGCGAGGGTCCTGACGGGGCAACCGTCGTTCCCATCGGATTTCCGTATTCCCGGGAAGAATACGAGAAAAACGGCGCTCAATTCCGACCTTTGGATCATCTTGCCCGCATTGAGGATAAAATCTTTACAATTTCGGACATTGAGCGGTCAGGGGGATGGAAAACCTGGGATGCCAGACTCAAGCTTTTCGAAGACGGCAAAATTCTGGATGATCCGTTCAATGATGACCTGAGCCTTCTTCTGGAGACACGTTCAGGACCGGTGGTACTTTTGGGATGCGCCCATGCGGGAGTTGTTGAAATTTTAGACGATCTGAGCAGAAAAACCGGATACAGGGAATTTTATGCGGTGATCGGCGGCACCCACCTGAGTACGGCACCGGAGGCCTATATCAACAGGGCGATCGAGGCCTTTAACGACTACCGTGTTAAAGTCCTGGGGACATCCCACTGCACGGGCTTTTACGCTTCCGCCCGAATCATGAAACATTTCAAAAAAAAATTTGTTCCGGCCAACGTGGGGAGCACATTTGATTTCTGAGAGGCTGTCCCCTGCAGCCGGTCTTCTTTTATATCCGAATTTTCTCTAGTGTTGACTTGCAGTGTGCGGG
>JAGYOT010000093.1 GCA_018399455.1 Desulfobacterales bacterium | reverse complement strand
TGCGCTCAGGTCCTGAACCGCCTGCAGCATGGTGTCAAACAGAAGCGGAATATCGGTCTCTTCGAGACAGGAAAAAGCGATGCGAATGTCTGTCTCGCCCAGAGCAATCACGCCTACGCCGTACTTTTCCAACAGGTGCTTGCGCAGGGCTTCAGCCTGCACGGTTTTCAAGCGGACACACATAAAATATCCGGAATTAAAAGGATAAACCGTCCATGCCGCAGTGTATTTAGGGTCCCGGACCACCTTTTTGACCGCATCCGCCCGGGATTTCAGAAGGTCAAACTTCTGTTGTTTTTCCTCCGCATAGGTACGGCTCCGCATGGATTTGAGAATAACGGACTGACTGACATGGGAGGCATTTGAGATATTGCCCCGCACGCAGCCGGCTGTCTTTCTCTCCAGGGCGTCATAAAAGACCCGGGGATCCCCCCCCTCAAAAACAGCACCATAAGTAATAAAACCCATGCGAAGCCCCCAGACGTAGTTTTCCTTGGTGGCCCCGTCCAGCTTGACGGCGAAGAGCCTTGGATGAATGCCGCTTAAACGGGAAAATACAGACTCCTTCAAGGCCTCCTCTTCATAAAAAAGCCCAAAATAAGCGTCATCACATACAACGATCACATTACTGCCGGATTCCGCCAAGTCTTTTAAGGTATTCACGATCTCACCGGCTTCGGCCTCCGTCAGGGTATAGCCCGTGGGGTTGTGAGGAAAATTCAAAAGCACCGTAACCTTTTGCCGCTCTTTGGCGGCCTTTCTGACGGCTTCGGCAAAAGCGGCCGTATTATAGCTGCCCGCTTCCGTAAATATGGGATAATGTCTCAGCTGCACTTTCTTGCGAACGTTTAAGATCATGTTGTAATTGCCCCACATCATATCCGGGAGAATCACAACATCCTCCGGGTCCAGCCAGACATCGGCAAATACGGAGATGGCATGGGTAATCCCGCTTGTGGCAATCGGCAGGCTGATGGATTTGCCTTTGAGAGACGGGTTTTTCTCAAAAATTGACTCCTGCCAGAGGCCCCGCAGTTCGAACAGGCCAAAGGACGGAGCATAAGTCAGAGATTCTTCCGGCGCCAAACCTTCAAGGAGCTTCATAACCGAGGCAAGCGCCATAGGCCGGCCGCCCTCTTCGGCAATCCCTATTGTGGCATTGAGTTTATCCGCTTTCTCCTTTGCTTCGGCGCTCTGAGTTAAAATCCCCTTGGGGAAAAACAAGTTTTTGCCGATATCTGAAAGCATCTCAAATATATAAGGATTTGCCTGGGAGATGACTTCATTTAACTGGGCTGCAATCGGATTCATGATATGCTCCTTTGACTCGGCAATGATAAATGGATTTCACTTTGACATTCAAAAGTCACAACTTATAAGATGTATCTTTTTTAACAGAACTTTGCAAGCATAATCCCGGCAGCCGGCAGCCGGGCTGAGGCTTGCAATATCCCTCTTATCGATAAAAAGGGATTGAAAAACCGGCTGTAACCATTTATATGAAATCTCTGATATAATCGAAAAATCCGACAAAAAACAAACCAGGCCGTACACTCCTGCAAGGCGGGCCAGAAGACAGGAAAACCAAGATGCCCCCTCCTGAGACACATAAAATCCGGCATGTCATCCTGGATCGCGACGGGGTACTAAATTACGAAGCTCCTGGCGGTTATGTGAGGACACCGGCGGAATGGCTGTGGCTTCCGGGCGCACCGGAGGCGCTCTCGAGACTGGCACAATCCGGAATAAAAATCTCGGTGGCGACCAACCAAAGCTGTATCGGCCGCGGGATTATCGGAATAAGCGAACTTGAACAAATTCATGCAAAGATGAAGCGCGAGGCCGCCGCATGGGGCGTCTCTTTTGACGGCGTCTATTCTTGTCCCCATGCCCCTGATGAAGGCTGTCGGTGCAGAAAGCCGGCCCCCGGTCTGATTGAAACCGCCGTTCGTAAAAGCGGTGTGCCAAGGCGGCACACCCTTTTCATCGGCGACTCGGTCAGGGATCTTCAGGCCGGACAGGCCGCCGGTATCTGCTCCTGGCTGGTTCGGACGGGCAAGGGAAAAAATACGGAGGCTGAAATAAAAAACGGAAAATACAAGGGCCTGGATGCCGCCAGAATCCGAACTTTTGATGATCTGGGGGCTGCGTGCGAACATATCGTCAAGCAGCGGCGGATAAGAAAAGAGGTGTAGCATGAGAAGCTTTTCAGATATTGTGGAAGAACACCAGCAGGTCTTAAAGGCGAGTCTTGCCGCTTTTGAAAAAAGCTTTGGGGCTGCAGCGGCGCTTTGCGTGGAAGCCCTTCAGCGCCGGCACAAAATATTAATCTGCGGCAACGGTGGCAGTGCTGCCGACGCCCAGCATTTTGCCGCAGAGCTGGTCGGGCGTTTTGAACGGGAGCGGCCGGCGTTTCCGGCGGTGGCCCTGACGACAGACACTTCTATCCTTACGGCCCTTGCCAACGATTATGGGTATCAACAGAGTTTTGCCCGTCAGGTGGAGGCCATTGGAAAGAAAGGCGATGTGCTGATCGCTATCAGCACCAGCGGGAATTCGGAAAATGTCATGCTTGCCGCCAAAGCGGCCGGCAGAATCGGGATGAAGCGGATCGGCCTCACCGGAGAATGCGGCGGTGATTTGGGGAAACTTGCGGATATTCTCTTTCCCGTTTCTTCCGGACGCACGGCCCGGATCCAGGAAGTCCATATCCTTTGTCTGCATGCATTGGCCGAAGCCATCGAAAATCAGATGGAATCCGCTTAAGGCAGACATTTTTAGAACAACAGGGCGATGCTATAAAAGAAACCAATGGATAAGGCGCTCAACTTTAAGGACAGCCACATTCTTGTGGTAGGCGATATCATTCTTGACCGTTACATTGACGGTGATATCTCCCGGATTTCTCCCGAGGCGCCAGTACCGGTCCTCAAAAAGGAGAAAGGGTTTTCCCGGCTTGGCGGAGCGGGTAATGTCGCGGCCAACCTCGCCGGAATCGGTGCAAAGTGTTTTTTGATATCCGCCTGCGGAAAAGACGCCATGCGGTTTGAGCTGCAGAGGCTCCTGCAGCAGGCCGGTATTGATTTTCACATCTATGAGGACCGCAGTCGCTCCACTGTTTCCAAAACCCGTATTCTATCCGGACAGCATCATCTCCTTCGAATTGATGACGAGAACACCCACGAAATGAACATGGAAGGTGAAGAAGAAATTCTTGATGCCTTCTCCGAACGTCTGCCGGATTGCCGTGCGGTCATTCTTTCAGACTATGGCAAAGGCCTCTGCTCGAACTCTGTCTGTCCTCGGGTGATCCGATTGTGCCGCAGGCAGCAGATCCCTGTTTTCGTAGACCCCAAGGGCACGGACTGGTCAAAATACCGCAGAGCGAGCTGTATTACCCCCAATCTCTCAGAATTCTCCGCCATGGCCGTCGGTCCCGTGGACACCGAGCAGCGACGGACAAATGAAGCAAAAGCGCTCTGTGTTGCCCTGGAGCTTGAAAAACTTCTGATCACCCTGGGCGTCAACGGCATGCAGATAGTGGGCCCGAACGGAGAAACTGAAGCGGTAAAGGCGAGGGCGATGCAGGTTTTTGATGTGTCCGGAGCCGGCGATACGGTCATTTCGGTCCTGGCTGCGTGCCGGGCAGCCGACATGGAGTGGCGTTCTGCCATGGAAAAGGCTAATCTGGCTGCCGGAATCGTCGTCGGCAAAGTGGGCACCCAGCCGGTATCGTTACGGGAGATATGCGATGAGATAAAAAATGAACAGGAGGGGCATGGCCTGAAAATCCAAACCCTGGATGAGGCAGTAAAAAAAATCGCACTGTGGCGGAACAAAGGGGAGAGGCTGGTCTTCACCAACGGCTGCTTTGATCTTCTCCACGCCGGTCACGTCCATCTTCTGCGAAATGCCGCCAAGCTCGGGGACAAACTGGTGGTTGGACTGAACTCAGACGAATCTGTCAGGCGCCTTAAGGGTCATGGCCGGCCGGTTCTCAATCAGGCCGACCGCTCCACACTTCTGGCTTCCCTCCAGGATGTCGATATGGTTATCGTCTTTGAAGAAGACACCCCGCTTAATCTGATCGAAAGAATCAGGCCAGAGATTCTGGTGAAAGGGGGGGATTATTCAAAAGAAGCTGTCGTGGGCGGCGATATGGTGGAGTCCTGGGGCGGCACCGTGATGCTGGTGGATCTGAAATCGGGCAGTGGCACAACCGAAATCATTCATCGGATCAGCACATCCGACAAATGAGCCCTGAAACGCCCGGATCAGCACCGAACCTTTTGCGCCGGCGAAAAGATCAGGGGCATGCTTTATTTTCGGATACGATGGCCCAATAGATTTCGTCAGGCGATATTCTGTACAGGCAGTTGTAATGACCGTAAGGGCATTCTCTTTTATAACACGGAGAGCAGCCAAGCCCCAGGTAATGCACGCGGGCCCGCTCAGACAGAGGAGGCGTATAGGCGGGGCTGGATGAACCGTAAATCGCTTCAACAGGGGTAGCGGTCGCAGCCGCCACATGCATCAGTCCGGAATCGTTAGACACGCAATGCACCGCCAGACCCATCAGGTCGACGGTATCCTCAAGCCGGGTCCGGCCGCAGAGATTCTGATACCATTGCGGCCTGCCCGGATCTATGGCCAAGCCCAGATCCCCCTCTTTGGACGAGCCCAGCGTCCACACCTGATAGCCCGCATCAATAAGGAAAGCGGCCAGTTCCTGGAAATAAGCAACCGGCCACTGTTTGGCAGGTCCGTACTCCGCACCGGGGCAAAAACATACAACCGGCCGATCCAGGGACAATCCCAGATTCATGATCAACCGGGCCTGATTCTGCGGATCGACCGTAAGCTTCGGGTAAAACCTGACTTTAACGGGAAGCGCGGCGTTTTTTTCATGTCCCAGTGCCAACTGACGAAGGACGGTCTGATTGAGCCGGGTTTTATCCAGCCTTCGCCAGTCATTGATCAGCCCGAATCGCATTTCCCCAGCATAGGCGGTTCTTCGCGGAATTCCCGCAAAAAAAGGGACCAGGGCCGATTTCCAGGTCCGTGGAATAATAATTGCCTGATCATAGGATTCTTTTTTCAGCGAACGGCCGATTAACCAGCGTCTGGTCAAACGGAGCTGCCCGTGGTCCACTGGCAGAGCGATACCTTTTCTGACTTCAGGCATGCGGGTTAAAAGCGGCAATGACCACTCCGGCGCCACCACATCAATAATCACGTGCGGATCTTCAGCCAGGAGCAGCTTAAAGAGGCTCTGCGCCATGGTCATATCCCCGACCCACGAAGGAGCCACGATTAATAGCTTCATACGCCTTGATTTTTCTGCCGGATTCCTCAATAAGCGGTGTACTGCTTTTCTTCGAGCAATTCAGAGCCGAACCGGAGGTTGGTCTCCCGCTTGACCGCCGCGCGCTTGTCGTTTTCAAAGTATATGCTTCGGGCAAACTCGACAAATTCGGCATCAAATGTTTTGGCCGCCTCCTTGGCCCTTATCGAATCCTCGATTTCCCAAAGCCTTCTGTTAATGGCGATGAGGCGGCGATATTCCGACGAGGTCTCCGTGATGCCCGCTGACCTCATTTCATGCTGCAAAAGTTCATGTTCCCGGCGGATATTGGCAAGCTTTACCGGATCCTCTATTTTTTCGAGTTTGATGGCCAGGATGCTCACTTTGTCCACCAACTCGCCAAGGGATACCTCGATTTTCATCTTCCATTGCCCTTGTTTGCGTTTATCCAACACTTCAAATTGCTGTTCCCACAAACCATAACTTGGGTTAAATTTCAAGAAAATAACATCAACCCGGCTTTGCCGGAATCCGCGAATACGACAAATCGATTGATTTTGATTCCGAAAACCGTTAAGTAGCGGGTTGTTCACCAAAACCCGGGATTTCAACCGAAACAGCCCTAACGCACACCGCTGAAAAACAAAATGACAGCCAAAATAAATGCCAAACAGATCTGTCTGATCCGGACTTCAGCAATTGGCGACACCGTCCATGCCCTTGCGCTGGTAAACGCCCTGAGGCACGGCTATCCGGACGCCATGCTGACCTGGGTCCTTCAGACCCTGCCGTTTGAAATGGTAAAGCACCAGCCCGTCGTGGACCGGTTTATCCCTTTTGACCGAAATGGCGGCTTAACGGAATGGTTTTACCTGATCCGTCAGCTAAGGCGCCAGCGGTTTGATCTGGTGATCGCCCCCCAGGCCAGTGCCAAGGTGAGCCTTCTTACCTTTCTCAGCCGGGCAAAGATAAAAATCGGGTTTGACTGGCAGCGTTCCCGCGAACTTCTCTATGCCGCGACCAACCGCCACATCCCGATTCAGCCCATGCGGCATGTGCAGGAGCAGTTCCTCGAGTTTGTCGATTATCTGGGTATTGAAAATTATCCGGTCCGATGGGATTTTCAGTTTACCGAGACCGAAAGAAGATGGCAGCAGAACTTCTTTTCCGGCTCCGGACGAGCGGTGATCGGATTTGTTATTGCTTCATCGCAGCCTGAAAAAGACTGGATGCCTGAAGGCTATGCCAGGGTTATAGACCACGTGGATACGAAACTTAATCTCCAGCCGATTTTGATTGGCGGCCCCAGTAGCCGGGAAAAAAAAATTGCCGATAAAATTTGCTCGCTCTGCAAAAACAGGCCTATGACAGCCCTGGAAAAACCTATCCGGCGCACGATGCTTCAATTGGACGGCTGCCGTCTGGTGGTCGCCCCTGACACAGGCCCCCTTCATATCGCTGTTGCATTAGGGGTTCCCACCATAGGGCTTTATGGCTACTCCAATCCCAAAAGATGCGGCCCTTATCGGTTCCGCGACCTCTTGATCGATGAATACAACACGGATGAGGCAAGGGATGCCCCTATTACAAGAAAAACAAAGCCCTGCCGGATGGCAAACATTTTGCCGGAAATGGTTATTGAAAAAATAAAAACCGGTCTTGCCGCATACCCCAACGGCCATTTCCTGGATAAAGAGAGTTTATGATCGTATCTCAGAAGTACCGGACATACCGGTTCGGCTCACCCCAAGGATTGAGCTCCAGCCAGATGGATTTACTGATCGATTGTTTCCTGAAGTCCGGAGAAAAATCGGAAGGGCTTCTAAGCGGCC
>JAGYOT010000092.1 GCA_018399455.1 Desulfobacterales bacterium | reverse complement strand
AATAAATGGTTATTTTTTTGTCAAGCAAAACCATTTTTATCTAAAAAGGCACTTCAATAACGCGGGTAAAAGGGCAGGGGACAAATCAGGCGCGCAAGGAAAAGTGGATTATTCCAAAACCAAACGAAGCTGCCGATCCATGTCCTGGCTTTGGATATTGGCCTTTTCCCAGCGCCGCACAGTTGGGGTATCCACGCCGAGTTTTTTGGCAAGGGCCTTCTGGGTCATATTTTGTGAATTGATCAGTGGAGCATACTTGCCAACCCATGCAATATTTCCGGGCCGCCTGTATGTTGCACCTTGAGTTTGGCATTCTTCTTAGCCCCCAAATTTCAATTATTGGATGGGTAAAGCCGTATTCTTAAGATTCTTTAAGACCTCATACTGCAAAAGAGCAGGCCTGTAGTGTTTTTCCCGATTGAAATCAAGCGAACCCTGTGTAAGGATGTAAAAATCTTTGGTGCGCATTTAAAATTGACCGAACCTTAAGGATCGAATCAAGGATCTCAGCATGACAAATATACAATCAAACGCAGGGGCTTAAATGGCTGAAACACATAGGGAACCAACGAGACGGCAGAAACAGGCGGAAGCCACGAGACAGCGTATCTTTGAAACGGCCAGACGCCTCGTTATGGAACACGGCTTCGAAAATGTCACAGTGGACAAAATCTGCAATGAATCGGGTGTGGCCAAAGGGGGCTTTTATCATCATTTTTCTTCTAAATATGAAATTGTTACCTGGACTTACCGCTTGTTAGACGGACGTTTTGCGACCGCCAGAGAAAAACTTTCCGTTGAAGTCAAGCCTCGCGGCAAAATCGAATTCACCACCGATTTCATGGCCGCTGAAGCCGTACAGCACGGCGTTGTTTTCTGCCGCCAGATTTATCGCAGCCAGCTTGAACACGGCACCGAATTCTTCATTTCTCCGAAACGTCCTTTTTATAACTTTATCTATGGAGCAATGGAAGAAGCCAGGCTACTAAATCAGATTCGCTCCGCGATGACCGCCATGGAAATGACCCGCCTTGTGCTCTCCCTGGCCCGCGGCGTTATTTATGATTGGACTTTGCACGCGGGCTCCTACGATATCATCATCACAATGAGCCAATCGGTTAACACACTTCTCGACGGCCTGTTTTCTTCTTCCTGAATTTATCCCATCCTTCCTTCATATTTTAAAATAAAATCAAGTAATAACCAGTTTTTCTGTCGTTTTTTATTGACATATTATTTGGCTCATGAAAAGTATTTACCGACTCCGGTCTGCGACCTTGGTCGGTAAAATTCCCTTAACCCATTTTCCATGTACCCGAATATAGATTAAGGAGGCGGCATGACTTTTCAGTTTGGAAGAAAACCCGGGAAAAAAAGTTACTCAGACGATGTTTTGAGTACTATCCGCACAAATGTAATTAAAAACCCAGGTAACACTGCGGTTCTCTTCGGCGGTTCACGTCTCACGTGGCAGGATGTTTGGGAGCGCAGCAACAAGCTTGGCAACACCCTCATTAAAATGGGCCTCAACCGGCAAGATCGCGTTATGATTTTTCTACCCAACTGCATGGAATACCCGGAAATTATTCTGGGTATTAATAAGGCAGGCCTGGTGGCCACAGGTTGCAACTTCCGGCTCACCGGGCCAGAGGTTGCTTATCAAATTAATGACTCTGGAGCTCGCGCTATAATTCTTCAGGGAACAGATCAGTTGCAAACAATACAAGCCATCCGTGACCAGACTCCAGCTTTGGAAAGCATTATTATGATAGAAGAAGGTGCACCAAAAGGCGTAATCGCTTACCAGGAGGAGCTTGATTCGGCTAGTGCCGAGGATTCACCAGTGGTGGTAGATTCAGGCGAGATACACCTGCTTATGTACACCTCTGGAACCACCGGCAAACCTAAGGCCGCTGCAAGAACCTACAAATCCGATTATCATATGGCCAATGCCGTCTGCCACGAGCTAGGGCTTCGAAGCGATGACGTATATCTTGCCGTAGCGCCCATGTATGCTGCAGCGAGCATGGGATACGTCATGGCGACTATGCTGAGTGGAGGAACGATTGCTGTAATACCCTCTTTTGTACCAGCCCAGATACCTTCCCAGATCGAGAAATTCAAGCCTACTTGGTTTTTTATGGTGCCCATTATGTTCGAATGGATGCTGAATCAATCTGAAGAGGTTTTCAGCGCCCACGATTTTTCCTGCGTGCGCGCCGTTCTTTCCTGCGGTGCCCCACTTTACAATGCCACCGCCCAAAAGATCATAAACCGATTCCCTCATGCAGAGGTATCAAACTGGCTAGGAGCCTCAGAATTTGGCTTTATCTCCAGTTACACCTTTAATGAAGGCTTTGCTCCCGAGGGCTGCGTGGGCAAGCCAGTTTTCGACCTTGAATTAGCGGTTTTTGACGAAGATGGGAACCCTGTGGCTCAGGGTGAACCGGGCATCCTTTACGGCCGGGGCTTTAGCATGTGGGAGGGATACTTAAACAAGGCCGAAGCAACGGCTGAGGCCTATCTCGATCACGAATGGGGCACAGTGGGCGATGTGGTGCGCAAGGGAGAGGACGGCAATTTTTATGTGGTGGACCGGAAAAAAGACATGATAATCACGGGCGGAATGAATGTTTATCCGGTTGAAATCGAAAACGTTTTGATGACCCATGAGGCTGTTGCCGATGTTGCTGTTATAGGCGTTCCAGACGAAAAATGGGGGGAAGCAGTCAAAGCCCTGGTGGTCAAGGCTGAGGGCAAGCAATTGGAGGAAGACGACGTTATCAGTTTATGCCGCGAGAACCTCGCTGGGTTCAAAGTTCCCAAAAGTGTTGAATTCATTGATCAAGTTCCGCGTTCAATGATTGGAAAAGCCCTCAAGGCCAAACTGCGGGAGAAGTACTGGGAGGGACGTAAAACAGTAATATAAACAGCCTCTCTTCAATAATCCATATCCAATCTGGCAGGCATCCTAAAAAACTGGTGCCCGCCAGACCATGATTAAAAGCTCCCCATTTCTCGCAAGACTTCTTGCCAAAGTCCTCTCTCGGAAAAAAAATGGTATGTGCACCTCGCTTCTGGTAGTCCTCACAGATACTGTGTTTAAAGGGATGTTCCAAATGATGGGAAGACATTTTTGCGCTGGTAAAGGGGCCAAAATACTGCCCCAATACCCAATCATTACTTTGCCTTTTTAGGATCAAATTTGAACCCAAAACCCCCTCTCACACCGTCTCCTCGATGGAAATTTTATCCTCTCTCCGGGCACGATTCGGGTTTGTACCAAAACGAAAATAATAAAGAGGGCAATCTCGCTCGCCGCATTGGGAAACCAGCTTATAACTCCCCCCCATACATTCCAGGCACATCTTGCGGATCAGCTTCACACTGGGGCGTCCCTTACCCATGCGATAAGGATAGAACCAGCATTGCCCGTTTTCATCTCCCTGGCCGTACATTTTATGGCCGCCGCAGTTTTTGACCTCAGAGGCAGAGCCAACGCACTGCACACAGAATTTGCGAATTGCTTGAAGTGGTGTCATTCTTACCATGGCCACAATTCAGTAAGTCCGCCCCATATTTCACCACCAAGGTCAGTCAACCAGCCTTCATCGCCCAACCAACCAAGGTCATCCGCGATATTTGCCCCCTGCCCCAACAAATTAACTAAACCAAAAGCTGTACCCAAGCCGCCTAATTCTGCATCTTGTGACGTTGTTCCACTCGTTGAAACCGTCGGTGTTCTATATCGCCAGTTCTGAACCTGAGTTGCCAGACGAAGCAGGTTTTCCGTAATATAATCGGATTGTGCGCCGCTCGGGTCAGTCTGCATTAAATTACTCATGCGCTCCTGCTCCGGGGTAATCTGAGATACCATGCGCTGCTTTGCCAATTCCTGCCGCACATTGGCCGCATTTTGCGCCGTATTAATACCCCCCTGCGGAATCAGGTTAAGAGACAAGTCCCCGAAAGTCAGCCCGACAGGATTTGACGTTGCTTTGTTATACGCCTGATTATAGTCGGTAAGGCTTTGCTGCGTTACGTCCCCAAACTGCTGATACGCCGGGGACAGAGTATTGCTGTAATAGTCATCAAAATACCCCCGCTGATTCTTTTTGCCCCCTGCTGAAGCAGGTTTATCAGCCCGGGAGTATTCGCCTCTTCGTCCCCGAAAAACTGGCTCAGAAGGTTCATCCAGATTGGTTTCCCGCCTACGGGATAATCCCCTGGCGTTGCGGTTTCGCTCTTATAACTGCTGCTTTCTTTTTGTGCCATTGTTCTGTTCTCCTTTGTTTGCATGCTCTTTGTTATGCTGATATTCTTTTAAAGTCTGTATATAGTTATATTTAGAGTCTTACCTTCCGGCTTTCACCTAACCCAAGGAGGTGCGTCATGAAAAAATCAATAGTTGCTGCCATTGTTGCCTTAATGTTTTTAATTCCGGCTATCACCCTCGCCGGTAGCTGCTGGGAGTACAACCCAAATACCGGCCAATACGACTTAACCCTCGGCCCGCCAGGACAAAGCATGAACAATTTCCACCACCGGGGACCATCATCTGCCGATGAATGGCAAATGCTTAACCAGGGCCTTAAATCCTTTGGCGACAGTATCCATAAAATCAAAAGAAACAATATCAGAAAAAAAGAGCGAGCTGCTGAAGCCCAGGAAATTATCGAGTTTGCGCGGGAAAACGATTTAACGATTGAAGAAGCGGCTATTGTGTTCCGAACAATCAACGAATACATAGGTCAATAAACCCTTCGTTTCGGTTCCTGCTCATACATCTGGCCGTTGATTTCGCAAACAATTTTAACCTTTGAGGTAAGCGCTCTGTTGGTTAAGGCTTAAAAAGGGCCATTACTTTTTAACCCGCTTGGGGTTCAGCTTCACCGGTTTTGCTCGGAACAGGCGTCAACCGTCCGTTGTTGTACTGATATGGTCCATCCTTCTCGCCGGTTGCAGCATCAACAAAAATAATATTGAGATCGACGTTTTTCGTTTCACAGGTTGTGCGTTCTTCAAGATTTCTGATTCTTTTTTGCAATGAATTCATAGTTATTTTCCTTTCTTTACAATGTCCTCAAGTTTTGCAACACGCTCTTCCAGGCTTGTATCCTTGATGCAACTAATTAGAATATTAGCGATATAAGCCAACTTAGAGGCTGTTTGCTGTTCCATTTCGCCGCCTTCCGTCCGGTTAATCAAGCCAGCCAAGTAACGCCGGCAGTCCTCAAGGCTTTTAAGCCGTTTTTTTGCCATTTCCGTATCACCCCCTTAATCATTTAGGACGTTTTCCGTATGCAAAAACCGACGCTGATCTCAGGTCATGCCAGGAATCTTGCATTGACACCCCTATGCCGCCTTCTGCACTGGAAATATCTGTTGTCTTTTATATGTAGAAATCCTGTTCCTTGCCTGAGCATTAAAAACCGGATTTCTGTGATCCAGGAAATCATAAATAGTTGCCTGGTCCTTACCCAGCGCTGGCCTCAACGCCCGCCCGATATACTGAATCAGCCGTCCGTGATACTTAACCGGAGTTGTCAGAAACATTGAGGATATGGCGGGCAGGTCAAAGCCCTCCCCGATCAGTTGGCCGGTGGCTATGAGATAATGACAGCGGCCTTGGTTTAGGTCGTTAATGATTTGTTCCCGTTCTCGTTTCCCGGTGCCGCCGGTAAGGACAGCCGCTTCAATGCCGTGCTGCGCTTCCAGGATCTTACCCAGGGCATGGCAATGGGCTTTCCGGTCGCTCAGGATAAGGCTTATCCCTTGCCCGTTGTTTTCGGCCACGGTTTGGCAAACCAGCCGGTTCCGGGGTTCATCCTCCGTTAATTCGGATAAAGCCCGGCTGTAATACTCTGTCGCGTCCGTCCTGGTGGTGAAGTCGGTTTTTACCCAAATCACTTCGGCAGGACAAAGGCTTCCGTCTTCGAGCAGATCCGCTTTTTCAACCTGGCCCGCAACATCGCCCACGTGCCAGAAGATAACCTTGCTCAGCCCGTCCCGGCGATAAGGTGTTGCGGTCAAGCCGGTCATGTATCGGCAATCAAAATGCTCGATAGCCTGGACGTATTGCATAGCCGGTGCCCGGTGGCATTCATCCAGAACAAGGTATCCGAAATGCGGGGCTACCTCAGGGGCACATTTTACAAGGCTTTGAATTGTCGCCACGGTGACAGGCTGAAGGTTATGCTTACCACCTCCGATAACCCCGGCATCAATCCCCAGGAATTGCTTGATACGGTCCTGCCATTGGTTAAGCAGTTCCTTGGTATGCACAACGATAAGCGCCGGCTGCTGCCGCTGGGCTATCATGTAAAGCGCCATTGCGGTCTTGCCTGAGCCGGTGGGGGCAGACAACAAACCGAAGTCACGGTTCAGGCAGTCATTTACCGGCTGTTGTTGAAAAAGCCTAAGCTCGCCCTGGAATCAAAACTCAACCGGAGGGAGTGTTCGCCGCTTATCAATAAACCTGATGTTTTCTCCGTGCCGCTTGCATATCCCGTAAATTTGGCCTGCTGCCCCACGCGGACAGGTCAAAGCCTGGGTTGTGTCCTCGTAAAACCGGAGCGTCGGTTCCAGGTTCCCGGCCCATCGCCCCATCTTTTCAGCCTCTTCATATTTCGGATTTGGCATGGTAAGCCGTTCTATGGCCTTCCGGGTGCCCGGTTTTATGTTCTGCAGATTGATTTTGTATCCGATTTTAAAAATCATTTTGGTTTCTGTTTCCGGCTGTCCTCAGTCGCATTTTGTTAATTATTGTTTGCCCTAATTCTTGTGAAATTATCCTCTCCACGGTCTCCGGGGGCAGCTTCGCGCATAAAAAATATCCAATAATGCCTAACTGTCTATATTCGTTTATAGTCCTATCCCCGGCTTTTAACGCCCGAACAATTTTCACAAGTCGCCGCTCAATTTCAGACAGGAGTTTCGGGGATAAGCGGCAAAAAAAGCCGCATATTGCCGTTTGGCGGGCCTTTACGCCGACACGGGCTGTAAGACCCCACCGGCGTCCACCCGGTGACTGAACGCGGATAGGACTTCAGCCTGGGTCTTACTGGGCGTCTCCATTCGCCGGGTAGGTTTACGATCCTTGTTTCTAAGGGTCAATACATAGTGCAAATGCCGCATGTCATCCATGACGTCTTCGGCGGTCCGATGGATGCCATGGGCGGCCAGC
>JAGYOT010000091.1 GCA_018399455.1 Desulfobacterales bacterium | reverse complement strand
CGTGGAAATTGGACCGCTGCATTCCCACGGCGGATGCCGCCCGGCTGATATTGCCCCCGGCTTCGCGAAGCGCCTTGATGATAAAAGCCTTTTCCACCTGGCCAAAGTTCTCACTGAGGATCTGCTGTTTGATGGCTTTTAGCTCCGAAAGCGTGTCGGGCACGGTTTTTTCGTCAGCAGAACGTTTCACGTGGAGATTGTCCATTAAATAAAGGATATCCAGGAACCGGCGGTCGGATATGATTACCAGCCGCTCGATCACGTTTTTCAACTCGCGGATGTTTCCCGGCCACTCCTGGTTGACGAGCAGATCCATGGCCTCCTCCGTGAATCCGTCAATGGGCTTGCCGGTTTTCTGGCTGAAACGCCTGAGAAAATGATGCGCCAGGCGGGGAATGTCGTCTTTGCGTTCCCTGAGAGGGGGCAGGAAAATCGGGAATACGCTGAGGCGGTAAAAAAGGTCCTCCCGGAATGTATTGTCCGCCACCAGCTTCTCTAGATTACGGTTGGTTACCGCAATGATCCGGGTAGCGGTTTTCTGGATTTGATTCGCCCCCACCCGCTTGAATTCTCCGGATTCCAGGAATCGCAGGAGTTTGCCCTGGGTCTCTGGACTCAGGCTTGCGATTTCGTCCAGCATCAGGGTTCCCTTGTCGGCGGTTTCCAAAAGCCCCGGTTTATCCTTGACGGCCCCGGTGAAAGCCCCTCTCACGTGGCCGAATAACTCGCTTTCCAATACGCCGGGGGACAGGGTGCTGCAGTCAATGGCCAGAAACTCGTGTGGAGCCCGCTGGCTGTGGGCATGGATTGCACGGGCAAACAGCTCCTTGCCGGTGCCGCTTTCGCCTTCCAAAAGGACCGTGCTGTCCGTGGGGGCTACTTTCCTGATCTGGTCGAAAATGGCCAATATCCTGGGGTTTTCCCCGATGATATTTTCAAAATCGTAGCGCTCGAAAAGCTGGTTTTTGAGAGAGAGGTTTTCCATGACCAGGCGCCGGTTTTCCGCAACCCGATTGATGGCGACAGTGATCTGGTCCTCGTCAAAGGGCTTCGGGATAAAGTCAAAAGCACCGATTTTCATCGCCTTTACGGCGTTTTTGACCGTGGAATAACCGGTCATGACGATCACGTACACGTTGGGGTTGCGCTCCTGGAATACTTCCAGCAGACTCATGCCCTCGGAATCCGGGAGTTTGAGATCCAGCAGGACCACGTCGAACTCGTTTGCAAAGAATGCCTGCAGACCTTCTTCTCCGGTCTGCCTGCTTTCCGTATAATGCCCCAGATCCGTTAAAATCATTTGGCATCCGTCACAGACAACGGCTTCATCATCGATGATCAGGATTTTAAGCGTGTCCATAAAAATCTTTGTTGACTCCTCTACTGAGATTGCGCCTTGGCGGGAGTTTGCCTGGATGCCGGCAGTGCGATGGTGACATGCGTGCCGCCGTCGGTTTTGCTGGCAACTGTGATGGTACCGTTATGGTTGCGGATAATGCCGTAACTGACGGCAAGCCCCAGCCCCGAGCCGGTGGATTTCGTGGTGTAAAAGGGCTCAAAAAGTTTGGAGATGTCTTCGGTGGAGATGCCGCATCCGTTATCACTGATTTCAATAATCTGCTGATCGTGGACCGCGTCATAGCGGCTTACAAGGTCAATGTTCCCGTCATGGCCGATAGCTTCGGCGGCGTTTAGGAACAGGTTGACGAAAACCTGCTCAATTTTATTAGCGTCGAGAGAGATATCGTCAAGGTTTTTATCCAGTTGTTTGCTTACCGTGATATGGCTAATATAGAATTCATTTTCCAGGATATTTAAGGACTTGTTAATAATTTCATTCAGGCTTTGCAGCTTCTTGACGGGTGCTTGCTCGCGCGAGAACTCCAGCAGCTCCTGGATGATTCCCTTGCAGCGGGAGGTCTCCTGCATGATGGTCTCAAGGCCCTTCTTAAAGGGGTGATCCTCCGATGCTTTTTTGAACATATGGGAACTATACAAAAGAATCCCCCCCAACGGGTTATTGATTTCATGGGCAATAGCGGCGGACATTCGACCGAGCGCGGATAGTTTTGCCGTTTGGAGGGCAAGGAAATTGTACTGTGACTGTTGGGTTTCAATGATCTGCGTCTTCGTCAGGGCACATTCACACTGTTCTGCCATGGAAACCAGAAAATCGAGCTCCGCCTGGGCAAAGGTTACTTGTTTCTTGAAATAAATGCGGATTATGCCTTTGACCTCTTTTTCGTTGTAGAGCGGCACATCGATGAGCATCCGGATTCCTTCCCGAATCTTCTGCTCGATGGATTGGACCCGCGGCGCCTGAGTGATATCCGGAAAAATGTAAATCTTTTGGTGATCCTCGGTGGCCCTGCGGATTTCTTCCATCGGCACGGGCTCTTTGCTGAGCAGCGGTTCTGCTGATCCATAGGCTGCAGCCATATTGAAATGATCCGTTCCCGGATCATGGAGGCGCAGCAGTGCTCCGGAGGCATTGAGCAATTCCGCGCTTTTCCAGACAACCAGGTTCATCACTTCCTCCAGCCTGTTGGGCGAGTGGACCATCCGGCTGATTTCCCGAAAAGCATCGTATAGTTTTTTGTAATCGACAGATTTTTTCATCCGGTGTTCCTTCCTGCCACAGCACTTTCAGATCAACTCCGCATGAAATAAAGGCTGTTTCCTGTGCGAAAGACAATCAACTTACTCCAACGAGAATGCATGTCAAGATTTTCTTATCTGTGTAGCAAGGGGTCAAATCTTTAATCTTGACAATTTGTCGGCGATATCCTCAAAATGCTGCTTTAAAACGGCGTTCGATTCCATTTGGAGGCGTAATCGCTTTCGGGCGACGCTCACGGCGCTGTAGTCAATTCCGCCGACAAGCCTTCCCACCTCAGCCTGGGTGATATCGCAAAACCGGTATAAAAGCTCCATTAACATGGCGCGATCCTTTGAGTTTTTACCCCGCCGACAAATTTCATCCTCGTCTCTTCCGAGAATTTGAGAAACATTTTTGATCAGATCTTCCGGCATCCAATAATTTCTGGCAGCTTTTAACTGGGGTTGTTCCCTGTGTGATTTCCGGGAATTTTTTTTCAGATAGGTGTGCCGGATATGTTCCACAAAGTCCGAATCGCCGATGATTCCGTTTTTGTTTACCAAATCCGAAACCCCTTCCAGGTCCCCTGTAAGTCCATTGTAAACAAATCGCCGGTATCTTTTTCTTCCTTCTGATGTATCTCCGCCGAAACAATCCAGGATTTTCTGATAGTTGATAAAATCAGTCCTTTTTTTTAAACGAACGTAGCCTCCAAAACTGCTGTACCTGTGTTGTTCAAGCAACTTGATTTTTTCTTCAACTGAATTGCGGGCGTGTTTTTTTATCCGCACCGGATTTAAATGGATATAACGGGTCACTTCCTTTAAATAATTGTCCGCATCGACGAGGAAGGATTTGTAGCGTCCCTGATACAGATGGCCTGCGCGGTTGTGACGGCGATTAAATGCAGACGTATAGGTAATATTAAAATGGCGCATGAATTCGGCCAGGTTCGCCTCCGGTGTGGTCAGAAACAGATGAAAGTGATTGGTCATGCAAACATAGGCGAGCAATGATACATTAAAGATATCCAGTGATTCGGCCAGGATATTTAAGAACCGATCATAATCCCTGTGGTCTCTGTAAATATCCTGCCGAGCGTTGCCACGTGAAGTGACATGATAATAAGCGCCGGGATACTGGATGCGAAGTTGCCTGACTATATCTCTGTATGAATAGTTTATCCATATTTGTCAAGAATAAAGATTTGACCCCATCGTACTAAGAGGCCCGGCAGACCTGTACCGCACTTACCTTGAACTCCGGAATTTTGGCCAAGGGATCCAGGGCCTCGGAACTGGTCAGCAGATTGGCCGCGCTCTCACCGAAATGAATGGGCAGAAACAGGCTGCCCGGAGGCAGCTTTTCATTGAGTCTGACAGCTACCTCCATCTCTCCCCGGCGGGAGGACAAAACCACCGGGTCTCCTTCCCCGACCTTAATATTTCGGGCATCAAGGGGATTTATGTCCACATACCCGAAGGGTGCTTCATGATCCAGGTGTTTTGATACGCGGGTCATGGTGCCGGTGTGATAATGGGCGAACACCCGGCCCGTGGTCAGAAAATAGGGATAATCCGCATCAGGCATTTCCGCCGGGTCCTGGTATTCAATGGCATGAAATTTTCCCTTGCCGCGGGCGAACTGCTCGCTGTGCAGGTAGGGTGTACCCGGATGCTCCGTGTCCGGGCAGGGCCATTGCAGGCCATTGATGCCCAGTCGTTCATAGGTCATCCCGGCATAGCTTTTGGGCGTCAATGCCCGCATTTCTTCAAAGATCTCCCCGGCACTCCCATAATTCATGGGATAGTCCATGGCAGTGGCCAGGCGGCTTATGATCCGCCAGTCGGCAAGGGCGTTGCCCACCGGCTCGATGGCCTTGTTGATTCGCGCGCAACGCCGTTCGGAATTGGTAAAGGTGCCGTTTTTTTCGGCCACCGAGGCGGCGGGAAAGACCACGTCGGCCACCTGGGCCGTCTCGGATAAGAACAGGTCCTGTGCAACGAGCAGCTCGAGGTTGTTGAGGGCATGGTTGAAGTGGTTCCAGTCCGGGTCGCTCAGCTTGGGATTTTCTCCGATCACGTAAAGGGCTTTGATTTTACCGTCAAGCATGGCCGGCACCATATCAGAGATGGTCAGGCCGGGCTTGTCCGGTAAGGGGCGGCCCCAGGCCTCCGAGAATTTGGCATTGGCATCGGCATCGCTCACCGGCTGGTAACCGGTAAAAACATTGGGAAGTCCTCCCATGTCACAGGCGCCCTGGACATTGTTCTGGCCGCGGAGGGGATTTACGCCCCCTCCGGCCACGCCGACATTACCGCAGAGCATGGCCAGGTTGCAGCAGGACTTGACATTGTCCACGCCCGTGGTGTGCTGGGTGATGCCCATGGCGTACAGCAGCGCGGCTGGTGAATTTTGCGCATATGTTTCGGCCATGAGTTCAATGTCCCCGGCCTTGACACCGGTAATCGCCTGCACCCGCTCCGGCGTATACGCATCCAGAACGGCAAACAGTGCCTCGGCGTTTTCCGTCCGGCTGTTGATGTAGTCTGCTGCCTGCCAGCCGTTTTTGCAGATCACATGCATCATCCCGTTCAATAGCGCCACGTCGCTTCCCATGCGATGGTTGACGCTCACATTCGCCATATGGCTGAGCTGAATCCCTCTGGGGTCGGCAACGATCAATTTCGCGCCCCGCTCCTTGGCCTTATAAATGCGCCGGGCGATGAGGGGGTGGCACGCTGTGGTGTTGGAGCCGATCACGAAAATACAGCCCGCCCCTTCCAGGTCGTCATAGGAATTGGTCATTGCACCACTGCCAAATGCGGCGGCAAGACCTGCCACCGTGGAAGAATGTCAGAGGCGCGCGCAGTGGTCCACGTTGTTGGTGCCGATGACAGCCCGGGCGAATTTCTGCGCAAGGTAATTCTCCTCATTGGTCGCTTTGGCAGAGACCAGCACTCCGACGCTATCAGGACCGTGCTTTTTTATGATTTTCTGCAGCCGGTCCGCCGTATACCGGATCGCCGTATCCCAGTTCACCCTGGAGAAGCGGCCGAAGGTCTTGATTAACGGATTCTTCAGGCGCAGTTCGCTGTTGATGTGCTCATGCAGATTCCATCCTTTGATGCACAATTTGCCCTGGTTCACAGGATGGGTCTTCATGGGCAGGGTGCCGATAAGCCGGCCGTCGACTACCTGAAAAAGGATGCCGCATCCGGTTCCGCAATATGAACAGACAGAAGGAACGAATTTACACTCCATGATACAACTCCTTCTAATAATTCACCATCATTTATTTTTTGATAACTCCGCCGTCATTGGCGGAAGCCCGGAGGAAGGTTTGTCCCCGAGAAGGGAGAACGGGGACTGATCCGGGCTGCTCCCGGTGTGATAGTCAAACAGAGTCCCCATCATGTCATTGATTTTGCGATATAACATGCGCAGGGGAATTTCCGCGGGGCACGCTTCCTCGCACAGTCCGCAGTCAATACAGCGGCCCGCCATGTGAACGGCCCGCACCAGGTGAAAAATCGGGATGTCGGGCGGCAGATGCCCGTTGCCCACCAGATCCTTGTTCTCCAGGCTGCATTCCCTGCAGAAACACATGGGACAGACATTGCGGCATCCGTAGCACTTGATGCATTTCTGGAACTCATACATCCAGCGGTCAAAGCGTTCCTCCTCCGGCATCTGCTCCAGGGTCTGCAGGCTTTGCGATCCGTCAACACCGTGGGCTGCTTTGTAGGTGCCTGTCTCGGCAGGCTGGAGATAGCTGCAGTCCGTATTGGATCCAAGGGGCGAGGGGCAGCAGTTCACCTGAAGGGTTTTGATCTGGCCGGGGCTGATCTGCTGCCAGATGGTGAGCACGTTCAATGCCCGCTGGGTGCAATCCCGGGCGAGTATGCCGATTTTGGCCTCCGGGTGTATCTGCAGCAGCTGCGTGGCGAATTTTTCCAGGGAATAGCGGGCCGGGCCGGTGACCATTTCATCGATTTCATCCAGGCAGTTCCGGCTGAATCCATGGGGAATGGGATGGCCTTCCACCATCTTGTAACCAAGAAAAATATCCACGGTGCCCTCGGTAAGCCATGTTTTTACTGTATCTTGCATTGCCTTATCCTTCTGCCGTTTTCATTGCCGAAAGCAGCGATTCGGGTTTGGCCGGTCGAGACGCGCCGGGTGGTGTGGCGAAAAGGTTTTCCGGCAGTTTGATTGCCCTGCCGTGCAGGGGATTTGGGCCGAGTTCTTTTATTTTTTCCGTGAAATCGCTTACGACGCGGGTAAATTTTTGAGCTTCGGCAGAGGATATCCATTCCAGGTGAAGCCTGTCGCCGATGCCTATGAAATTTAGCAGTTCGCGCATAAATACCATCCGTTTTTTGGTCATGTAATTACCGTACAGGTAATGGCAGTCGCCTATATGTCATCCGCCGACCAGAATGCCGTCCGCCCCGTCCTGGAATCCTTTCAGGATGTGATGGGGGGAGACCGTGGCGGAACACATCACCCGGATGATCCGGATATTCGGGGGATAGGCGGTCCGGTTCACCCCCGCCAGGTCAGCTGCGCCATAAGCACACCAGTTGCAGAGGAATCCGATAATTCTTGGTTCAAATGC
>JAGYOT010000090.1 GCA_018399455.1 Desulfobacterales bacterium | reverse complement strand
CGCTTTTATGTATATCTCTCTGCCGGAATCTTCTTCTCCAAAAACATACTTATCCAGCACCCGGATGCCCTCGACCTTTCCCCGGTCGTTTTGAAGAATGGATAAAAGCTTTCTCTCAGTGCCGACTTTTACCCCGAGTGATTCCAGTTTTTTCAGTTCTTGCCTGACGATTCCCCAACCCGTCCCCTGGCTTGTCATATAGCTTCTGGGAACCGAGTGCCCGCCAAGTTGGGTCAACGTGTCCTTGTATTCAACCCCAAGGTGCTCTATCGACCATTCAACGGCAGGCCAGGTGTTTTTTCCGAGAAATTCCACCAGATCGGGATGGTTAAGCCCCCTGCCCGCCTTCAGAAGATCATGCATATAAAGCTCAACCGAATCCTTTATCCCCTTGGCCCTTTGTTTTGGGCTGTCAACGGCTGCGACCAGGCCGCCGTTTATCCTGGAGTTACCGCCGGCAATAGGCATTTTTTCGATAACTTTGACCGATGCCCCTGCCTCTCTTGCCTCTATCGCTGCGGCAAGGCCCGCAAAGCCGGAGCCCACGACAACGACATCGGCTTCCTCATCCGCCCATACAATGGATTGTGCAGCTTTTGCCGGTCTGCTTCCAAAGCCCAGAAGGGTTACGGCGCCTGCGCCGACAGTTGCGCTTTGAATAAACGCCCGCCGGCTGAGCCCCTTTTTTTCCTTTTTTTTCATTTTATTCAGCCCTCCTTTTGGATTAATGGATTCTAAGGTACGATTAAGTCGTATTCATGACACTGGTTGCAGTACAGCGTTGATTCCTGATGAGCCTTGTGGCAGAGGGTGCATCGGATATTGCCCAAATGGGCCTTATGGGGATTCGGATAGACCTCTTCTGTCAGTTCTGCCTGATCCTCGTAGCTTCCATGACAATTCATGCAGACCGCCTCCGGAGCCCTTTCTTCCGGCTCGTCGGTTCCGTGACAGGAGAAGCAGTCAACCCCCTGACGGGCATGAAAATGGTCAAGTAAGCCTGAGCCTGCCCATGATTCATAATAGGAGGAAAGCGCATCCGTTTCTTTTTCAGAGGCGCTTTTGCCTTTATCCGTTCTGTTTTCGCTTCTCACAGGGGCTTGGCATTCTTCAGAAGTGGAGACCGAGCTAATCGAGAAAGAGCCGGGGGAAAGAAAAAACAAAGAAACCGAGACTGCAGCAATAACCGGTAAACGCATCAGCCTGGGATTCATCGCTATACGCCTCCTCAGGGCTCGGGGTATGCAAAAGGCGGAAACAGTCAGTGCAGCCCGGAATAAAATTCCGTCACTGTAAAAAATAAATTATAACACAATGACATGGGATTCACAAAGTGATATTGGATTCTGTATGAAAATACAATACACCGAAAACCTGAACCGCGCCTGACATTGATGAAAGAACAAGAGCAGTTTCATACTCAAAATGTGTTGTCCGTGGCATTGGCCCACTTCATTCATGACGTCTATTCCTCCTTTCTCGCTCCGATTCTGCCTCTGCTGATCGAGAAGCTTTCCATCAGCTATGCCTATGCCGGATTCTTTGCTTTCTGTCAGAGAATTCCCTCGCTTTTTAATTTTATTATCGGAATGCATCTGGACCGGTTTAAAATCCGCTATTTCGTGATATTTACCCCCGGCATTACCGCGGTTTGCATGAGTCTTCTGGGCCTGTCCACCCATTACATGGTGGCTGTCATCCTCCTTTTGAGCATGGGGATCAGCGGCGCGTTTTTTCATGTGCCGGCTCCGGTTGTCATCAAGAGGTTTTCAGGCAGCAGAATCAGCCGGGGCATGAGTTTCTACATGGTAGGGGGAGAAATAGCCAGAACCCTTGGACCCCTCATTATACTTGCGACGGTTTCATTATGGGGGCTTGAGGGCACGTATCGCCTTATTCCATTCGGTGCGGCGGCTTCGGCATGGCTGTTTATTCGTTTCAGAAATATCCCCATAAAGCAGGAAAAAAGAGACAAAGCAGACCCCGGGGCATTTAAGAAGACCTTCCATAACCACATGGCTCTGTTTCTTTGTATTGCAGGGATCACCCTGTTCAGGGCGTTTATGAAATCCTCGGTCATCAACTTCCTGCCCACTTATCTGAATGTAAAAGGCCAGAGCTTATGGTTCGGCGGACTGTCGCTTTCCGTTTTTGAAATCGCCGGCGCCGCAGGAACCTTTTTGGCGGGAAACCTCTCGGACAGGCTTGGACGAACCAATACGCTGCTGATTATAACGGTCATGACACCCCTTCTCATGATGCTTTTTATCGTCTCAAATGGGTTTTGGGTCTTTCCCGTATTGCTTGTTCTTGGTTTTTTCAGTCTTTCTTCCGGTCCTGTGGTGCTTGCCCTTGTTATGGACCAGCCGACTGAATACCAGACGTTTATGAATGGGATATACGTGACCATTACGTTCATTTCGGATTCAGTCACGGCTTTGCTGATAGGCTTGATGGCAGACTGGCTGGGGCTTGTCAGCACATTTAAAATAGCCGCATTTTTGGCATTGCCGGCCATTCCCCTGGTGTTTTTGCTTTCAGATAAAAATCAGGGACATAGATTCATCACTGACCACCATACGAAAGGAGAGCATCCCAATGATCCGGAGTCTTAACGGCAAAGCCCCTGTAATCGCGGAATCCGCATTTGTCAGCGAGGCCGCCTGCATAATCGGGGACGTCGTCATCGGCGAACATTCCAGCATATGGCCCGGCGCGGTTATCCGGGGCGATATCGGCAGGATTACAATCGGAAACAATACCGCCGTGGAGGACAATGTCGTGATCCATGCCGGATCCATCAGTTCCGCGGACCAGAATCTGACTATCGGGGATTATGTGCAGATCGGACACGCTGCGGCAATCAATTGCAGGAAAATCGGAAGCCATGTGCTTGTCGGCATGAATGCCACGCTTCTGCATGACGCCGAAATCGGCGACTATTGCATCATTGCGGCCGGCTGCATGGTAAGCCAGGCAATGCAGATTCCGGACAGATCCTTTGTCGTCGGTCTGCCGGCGGAAATCAAGGGGGAGGTTACAGCCGAGCAGCTGCGGTGGGTGGAACAGGGCCCCAGGGAATACCAGAAGTTGGTGAATATATACAAAACCGAGTTCGGCTAACTGTACTGGATTTTATCAGGATTTATGCGCTTGAGGATAGGCTTCATGTATTTGCCTGGTGGCATTATCCGCTGTGGTTGTTAGTATTTATTCAGATGCATAGCCGAGAGGATTCTGTTGTCCGTTTTGATGTTCCTGTTCTTGGCGGGGACGAGATTGTGTATAAGACAGAAAAGATAATCTTTTTATGCGAAGGAGATGTGACCATGAAAATTGCTGTCAGTTCCAAGGGGCAATCCCTGAATGATGCGCTCGATCCCAGCTTTGGGCGCTGCGCCGGTTTTGTTGTCTACGATACGGAAAGCCGGTCCAGTTCATATCTGGACAATTCCCAGCAGCAGAATCTGCCTCAGGGGGCGGGCATTCAAACCGCTCAAAGGCTGATTTCGGCAGGAATTGATGTGCTCATTTCGGGTCAGCTCGGCCCCAATGCCATGCAGGCCCTGAGTCAGACTCAGCTCCAAATTTTTTCCAGTTCGGCAGGCACGGTGCAAGAGGCGATTGAGGCCTGGCAGCGCAATGAACTGCAGCCTGTATCAAGCCCCTCCGGTCAGCCCGGAGCGGGTCAGGGCATGGGCGGCGGCGGTGGAAAGCGCGGCCGCGGACCGGCCCAGGGAGGCCGGGGAATGGGCGGCGGAGCCCAGGGCCGGGGGTCTGGGCAGGGCGGCCAGGGCCTTGGGGGCGGCGGCAAAGGCAAAGGGCCGGGTCAAGGCGGCCGGGGCAAAGGCGGCGGTGGCGGAACTTTCCGTTGAAATCCGCTTTTTGCCGCTGCAGGGGATAATCAGCCCGACTGTTTGATCACGCCCCACTGGACTAGGCGCTGGTAAGCATACCGGGCCTGATCTCCCTCTGTTACCTGCTGAAGGTAGCGATAATAGTCCCGGGCTGCTTTCTGCCTGTTGCCCATGCCTTCATAGGCATAGCCCCTGTAGAAAATTGTGTTCGGATTGCCGGGAAGCTTATCTTCGTAAGCGGCGAAATCCTCGACCGCCTGATCGAAATGTTTCATTTTGATTCTGGCAATTCCGCTGATATGGTGTGCTTGGGCCTCTCCGGGATAGACCTGGCTGGCCTTTTCCGAAAACCGAAGGGCCTGCTCATATCTTTTTTTTGCCATCTGGCACTTGGCCATCATCACAAGACCGGCATAATCCGACGGGGCGAGTTTCAGCCCCTGCTCAAAAGAGGCTTCGGCCTTATCATAGGCCTTCCGGGACATGAATCCTTCGGCCTCCTGGAAGCGTTCAATGGCAGGTTTCAGCTTGCGAAGGCCGGCGGTATAATCCATGTAGCGCTCGCGGTACAGCGGCTGGGAGACAAAACCCGAGAGCGCGGTGTTTTTCAGGCTGACCGCGGTATCGTATCGCTCCTGGCTCATGGGATGAGTCGAAAACAGGAGAGAGACCGCGCTGCTGTTTTTTTTATGCAGACTGTTGAGCATGGCCATGAGCTGGACGAAGCCTTCTGTCCCGTATCCGCTTTGGGTCATGTAGCCCGCGCCCAAACGGTCAGCCTCACGTTCGTTGTCCCGACTATAAGCGGCAAGAAGAGCCCCTGCACCAAGCATTCCGAGCTGACCGGCCAACTCTCCGTAAGCTTCTCCCCGGCTGCCGGCGTAAACAGCAATCCCTCCGACAAGGGCCTGTGTCAGCATGCCTTTAGACATTTGCTGAGCGGTGTGCCGGGCATTCACATGCCCCATTTCGTGGCCCAGGAGGGCGGAGAGCTGAGCTTCATTGTCAAGTGAGAGCAGAATCCCCCGTGTGGCGGCAATGCTTCCTCCGGGGAACGCATAGGCATTGATATAGGCGGCATTGACCCCCCTGAAGGAATAGGGCATCCCCGGACGGTGGGTATGGGGCGCCATATCCCGGCCTACCTGCTGCAGGTATTGATTCAGCGCATCATCCTGAATTTTTCCGTAGTCGGAGGAAAACTGGTGGGGCGAGTTCTGCTGGTCCACCTGAATCTCCCAGGCCTCGGATACCAGCATCAATTGATTCTCTCCGGTAACCGGGTTAACCGCGCACCCGGCCAGAAAACCGGCAGCGCCGAAAGCGGATAAGGTTAAAAACTCCCGGCGGCTGTAATTCCGGGGCTCAAATGTTTCATTTCGCAAAGGGCTACTCATTTTTTTGTCCTTTTACCCCATCAAACTCTTTGTTCAGGCCTGCCGGCCCGTGGAAAAAACCATTTCGGAATATCGGCGAAACCATCGGATACGCCTTGATTTATTCATTATAGCGTCATTTCTTAAATGAATCCACCAATAGATGTTAAACCCGCTTGCCGCTCCGTATGCCGGATAACTTGCGCCCTGGGCCGCGCGCTGTTATTTTTCGGGTTGAGGCGTTATTCCGACACAAACAAAAACCATTTTTTTTCAACAGGGGAGGATCCGGATAATGAGCGTTATCGTTGAGGTCTCTGTTTTTCCCATGGACAAGGGGGTCAGTGTGAGCCCCTTTGTGGCAAGGGTTGTCAAAGTCATTGAAAGCAGCGGACTCCCGTATGAGTTAAATCCCATGGGCACCTGCATCGAAGGGGAGTGGCCGGAGGTGCTCAGGGTAGTCGATCTGTGCTTTAAAGATTTACAGCAAGATTGCGACCGTATCTATCTCACGATGAAGGCCGACTACCGAAAAAACCGCAGCTCCGGCCTGAGCGGAAAACCGGCCTCGGTCAGATCGAAACTGTAAAAACCGGTATCTGCGGCAGCGGGGACGAGGGGGGTGTTGGGATGCCCTGGCATGATGGCATGTCAGGGACTGCCGAAACCTATTCATGTCGGGATGCTTTTTCGATATCAATGATCCGGCTGCCTCTGATATAATGTTTTGTTTCATAGGATGTGATATTGTTCATTTTAGCGATGATATTTCTCATCCTGTCGATCTGATTCTCCAGCTCTTTAACGTTGATGTCATGAGGGTTTTCTTCCAGCAGATGGTCAAGCAGATAATACATTCCCTGCAGGGGCTGGTTTAATTCATGGCACGTGGCACCGGCCATTTCAAGCGCTCCCTGCAGTTTTTCACGCTGAAGCCTTTCCTGCTCCGCCAAAATACGGTCGGTAATATCGCGCGTTACGGCAAGCACACATCTTTCGTCGCCATAATCGATGATTTCCGCAGACCACAGCATGGTTCGGATTTCTCCGGATTTCATTCGGCATTTGGCTTCCAAATCGCGCACCTTTCCGTCTGCGCGAAGCATCCCAACCATTCTGTCGCGTTGGTCCGGATCCGCCCATATACCCAGCTGCGCCGCGCTGGATCCGATAACCTCATCCCGGCTATAGCCGGTGGTTTTCAGAAATGTCTCATTGACATCAACATAATAGCCCTTCTCAAGTGTCGTGATAACAATCCACTCCGGACTTGACCGAAAGGCTTTATGGAATTTGTCCTCGGAAAGCCGAATGGCTTCCTTTGCCCGTTCATGCTCCGTGTTGTCCATAAAATAGCCCAAAACCGCCCTGTTCCCCCGGTAATTGACGGAAACAACAGATTCAATGATCCATTTGATTTCTCCGTTCTTTACAACCGCACGATACAGATACGGCGAGGAGATCCGGCCCTTCAGCATTTTTACCGCATTTTCTTTTACCGCGGGCAGATCCTCCGGAAAAATGATGGATTCCGATTCCATGCCGATCAACTCAGCTTCCGTGTAGCCGGATATTTCCCGGAATTTAGGATTCACAAACTGAAATTGTCTATCCTGAACAACAAAAACGCCGATTGGCGAGTTGAGGAATAAATCGACATAATATCTGCCGGACAGATCCGGCTTGGTTTCTGAGATCATGGGAGGTTCTCCTTCAACTGCGGCCTGATCATCCCAGTCTAATCAGGATTTCAATCTGCCGGAAAAAATAATTCCGATCAATATTCTAATATAATGAAAACGGTCTCAACATCAATACCCATATGCCTCCGAAAAAGCCCGGCACTAAATAGTGCCCGGTTTAGCGGAGTAAGTAAAAGGGCTTTTTTAACAAAGGTTTCTATTTTACGTAAAATGTAACCTATCTGTAACCCCTTTCCGTATAAATATTTTATATACCTGTTCAAAAAAAAAGGGAGGGGCTTATGAAAAAAGGACTCTTTGCAATGATGAATTATTATCTTCCTTTGAAAGGAATTG
>JAGYOT010000009.1 GCA_018399455.1 Desulfobacterales bacterium | reverse complement strand
GGCGTATTGTCGAGCAGGGCACCCACGAAGAACTGGTGGCCCGGCAGGGCGAGTACTATAAGCTTTACCAGATGCAGTATGCGGATTACCGGCCCGGCGGGACGGCCCCCGGGGCGACGGCAAAAGGCTGAGTCCTGCCATGAAAGCAAATAGCATTCTCAATCGTTATCTCTTCCTGGAATTGATTCCCCCTTTTCTGATCAATCTGGTGTTTTTTTCCTTTGTTTTTATTATGCACCAGATCCTTGATATTACAGATTTGATTGTCAATTATCACGTCAGCGCCTGGACGTTTTTGCTGATGCTTGCCTATTCCATGCCCTATTTTCTGGTCTATATAATTCCTATGGCGGTGATGATGAGCGTGCTTCTGACATTTATGCGGATGGCGGGGGACAATGAAATAACGGCCCTGAAAGCAGGCGGTGTCAGCCTTTATCAACTGCTGCCCCCGGTCTTGGTTTTCAGCGTCCTCTGCACCTTTCTAACGGCCCTTATGGCTGTTTATGGCATGCCCTGGGGAGCGACATCATATAAGATGCTTGCTTTTAAGGTCGCGCAGTCCAATTTCAATGTCGGCCTCAAAGAGAAGCAGTTTAATGACAGTTTTTCGGCGGTGACCTTTTATGTCAGCAATATCAATATGAAAGACCGGATGCTGGAGGATATTTTTATCGAGGATCAGCGCAAAGCCGGCATTAAAAGTACCGTGGTGGCTCCCAGAGGCTATATGTTTGCCGGTGATGATAAGTACAGCTTCGTTCTGCGATTGTATAACGGGATCATCAATCAGGTGGACCTGGATCAGCGCTCGGCTCATACGACTCGGTTTGACACGTATGACCTGAATCTTGATCTTAAGAATGCGGTTTCCGATATCCAACAGGGGCGCAAGGATGAAAAGGAAATGACGTATACAGAGATTAAAGAGGCGCTCAAAGAGTGCCGGAGCCCCTCATACCGGTATTATACCCTGTTATTGGAACTCCACAAAAAATTTTCGATTCCAACAGCCAGCATTGCTTTGGCCCTTCTGGCAGTGCCGCTCGGGGTTCGTTCGGTTTCATCCAGGCGGTCTGCAGGGTTGGGGATCGGTTTGTTTGCGTTTCTGCTTTATTATGTGCTGCTCTCCTGCGGCTTGGTGTTCAGTGAGACGGGCGTTTTGCCGCCAGCGCCGGCAATGTGGCTTCCAAATTTTATAATGGGCGGTTGCGGCCTCTATCTTCTTCACAAGGCGGCCAATGATCAGTCGGTCTGGCTGTCTGAATTAACGGGCGAAATATCGCGCAAAATTCTGCGAATCCTGAAAAGAGCCAAGCGTTTCGATTCGACTTGATTCGCAGACTTTTGGCATGGCGGACAGGAAATCTTCATGACCATCATTCATCGCTACATCAGCAGCCTGTTTTTTAAATATTTTGGCATCGTGCTGCTTATGGTCATTGTGATCTATCTGTCCATTGATATCTTCGGCCGGTTGGACAATCTCATGGAGGCGCAGCTCACCCCTTTTGAGATGGTTTTGTTTTTTGGCTATAAGGTGCCGCTGATCATTTCCCAGGTGACACCGGCAGCTGTTTTGCTTGGGGTTTTGGGGGTATTTGGCATCATGAACAAAAACAATGAAATCATCGCACTGAAAAGTGCCGGAGTCAGCCTGCAATACCTAATGGTGCCGGTACTGGTGATCGGTCTGCTTTTGAGCGCGGCGCTTTTTGTTTTTTCCGAGGGACTTGTGCCCATTACCACTACATGTTCGCATGAATTGGAGGCAAAGCCGTCCGAAGGCCATGCGGTGATCACCTCCAAGGAGGAGAACATATGGCTAAAACAGCATCGGGCAATAACCCATATTCAATATTTTAACCCGTCTGAAAGTGTTATCCACGGCGTCACCACCTTGTTTTTTGATGCCGATTTTAACCTGATCCGCCGAATCGATGCAAAACGCGGCATCTATCGAAATAGCCGATGGATTTTGTTTTCTGCGATGGTCCAGGATCTGCGGAGATCAGGAGAGGCTTCCGGGACTGTTTTTATCAAAGAAAAACGTGCGGAACTGGCTTTTTCGCCCGAAGATCTGAAGAAGGTAAGCAAGTCCGCCGAAGAGATGAGCTTTTCCCGACTTCAGCGCTATGTTTCGAAAGTGGAGCGGGAGGGTTATGACGCCACCCGGTATAGGGTGGATTTGTATGCAAAGACTGCGTTTCCGGTTATTTGTTTGATTATGGGCCTTTTGGGCGCTGCTATTTCCCTGCGGGGTAAAACCCGGGAAGGGATGGCCGTCAGTTTTGCATACGGGATAGTCACAGCCTTTGTTTACTGGTCACTCTACAGCTTTTGTCTTTCCCTTGGCTACGGTGGCGTACTGCCTCCGTTTTTGGCCGCATGGATCGTCAACCTGGTGTTTTTTTGCGCTGCCGGTTTAATGGTGTTTAATCTTGAATAAAAACAGCCGGAAAACTTTTCTGAGAAAAATGGAATGCCGCATTCAGGGGGTTATGAATAATGATAATCCCGGGAACCACAGCCTTTCCGAAAAAGGTTTGTATCTTGTCTCCCAATTGTATCGCACTGCCGTCTTGTTCCGTGGGAAAGCATTCGAGAGCAGGATACTATCGGAGCGTCGGCTGCCCTGTCCGGTGATTTCAGTTGGAAATCTGACGATGGGCGGCAGCGGCAAAACCCCCATGACTCTGTATCTGGCAGAGATGTTTCGCTCCTGGAACCGGCTGCCGGTGGTCATCAGCCGTGGATATAAAGGGAAGACAGAGAAGGGCGGCCCGGGGATTGTCAGTGATGGAACAAGCCTTCTAATGGGACCTCAGATGGCCGGTGATGAACCTTATATGATGGCCTCACAGCTAAGGCAAATACCGTTTATCGCGGGAGCTAATCGATACGAAGCGGGGCGTCTTGCCATTCGCCGCTTTTCACCGGATCTGATCATTCTGGATGATGCCTTTCAGCACCGCGGTCTGGGTCGCGATATCAACCTGCTCTTGGTGGATGGCGTTGTCGGATTTGGAAATGGTCATCTTCTGCCGCGCGGCTGCCTGCGCGAGCCGATAACTGCCATGGGACGGGCTGACGCCGTCGTCCTGACCCGCTCCGACCGTGCGGATCCGGAGGCCCTTGACGTTATTTTCCGGCGCATTCCGGACATGCCGGTTTATCAATCGGTTCACAGGCCTTATGTCTATGGGTTTCTTAAATCCGGAGAAAGGGACTCGAAGGATTTTTTTGTCCCCCGGGATCCCGCAAATTTCGGATGGCTTTCGGATTTCTGCGTTCTGGCATTTGCCGGCATCGCCAGAAACAGGGAGTTTGAGTCCATGCTTAAAGAAAAGGCCGGCCGCCTTGCAGGTTTTATCGAATACCCGGATCATTATGATTATTCCGGTGAAGACTTGAATTTTATTGCTGCTCGGGCTAAAGCAGTTAAAGCCGATTGTATTATTACGACCCAGAAGGATTTTGTACGGATTCGCGGGCGGAGCCGTTTTCCGGTGGATTTGGCGGTAATTGGGATTCACATGGATCTGGGCGGGGATGAAAAAGCCTTTGCTGCCTGGATGAAGCAGACCATCTCGCGGGCCTACCCAGCGTTTTGGGAGAACGGCAAATGAAAAAATGCCTTACCCGGGAAGATCTGAGAAGAGACGGAGCTATGGCCCTGAAAAGGGGCAGATGGGGCAACGCGGATCTATATCTGTTTTCTCAGCCGGGGGAAACCTGGGTGATCAAAGATTTCTCTCCGTGCCCTCCTTTGATCCGGGAGTCCTGGGGCCGATTGCTTGTCCGCCATGAATGCGGGGCGCTGTCCAGGCTCAGCGGGATCGGCGGCATTCCGGAATTGATTTGTGTACTGGATGCCTACGCCTTTTGCTATGGATACATACCAGGGCGGATATTGCGGGGAACCCCCTCCTCGATGGTCGAACCGGATTTTTTTTATCGGCTTGAAGCCCTGGTGAACTGCATGCATCAGCGCAATCTGGTCCATCTCGATCTTCGAAACAGCCGAAATGTCCTTATCACAGAGAGCGGAGCGCCGGCCCTGCTGGATTTCCAGTCAAGCGTCAATCTGGATCACGTTCCTAAACCGTTTCGTCAGTTTTTAAAGGAAATTGACATTTCAGGTGTTTATAAGCTATGGAAGTCGAAAAAGCCGGAATCCATGGATATGCAACGAAAATCCCGGCTTGCGGCAATGAACCGAAAAAGGGGGCTCTGGATGTTACGGGGCTATCCGCTGGGCACCCGGAAAGCACCCCGCAAATGAGGTGTTCATGTTCAGCTGATGGGCCATATAAAGGTCATAAGATACAATAGCCCATAGCAGGCGATAACCAGTAGGATATTCAGGTGAGCGTTGTTCCGGAAAAAGCTCTCCCGTGACACAGCGGTCAATTCGGCCGGGTTAATGTTTTTGAACGTGGGGAGATATCGGTTTACGGCCCGGCAATAGCTTTCATAGGAAGCTCCGAAAAGCTCACGCAGTTTTTTTTCCTCCCGCCGGACCCGGTTTAGCATGTAGAAATAATAAATAAGCGTAAAACCCGCCAGTATCCAGATATCTCCGGTCATCATTAAAACCCCGAAGATTAGAAAGAAGCGGCCGATATACATGGGGTTCCTCATGAACATATAAGGGCCGGCACGGGTGACTTCTTTCTGGGTTTTGATTGTTGAGAAACACCAGACCTGTAAGAGTTCACCCAGAATCGATATGATGAGGCCCGGGATAAACCACCGGGGCTTGAGTTGGGTGAGCAGCAGCAGCAGCAGAACAATAAACAACGGATATCGGAGTTTAAGGAACCATTTGCGTATTTTGCGGTTGTTAAATAAATTATTGATGGTGTTCGTGTTCACAAAGAATCTCCTTCTTGGGTCATGGCCGGCTTTCGGGGGATTGATGCGTCATATGGCGCAATACAGCGGCAAGATCGGCCGGACGGTCTACACTCAGGCTTTCGTAGTCTGTCATCACCACATGGATGGGAATGTGGTTTTCCAGAAGGCGCAGCTGCTCAAGCTTCTCAATAGTCTCCAGGCGCCCCGGGGCAAGCCTGACGAACTGCTGAAGCACAGCCATCCGGAAAGCGTACATGCCGATGTGGCCGTAAACGGTTTCAGCCCCGCTCTCCCTGGCAAACGGGATTCGGGCGCGGGAGAAATACAGGGCCCTGTTTTGGCATGAAAAAACGACTTTGACCCGATCCGGGTTGTCTGCGTTTTCTGCGTCTATCCGCCGGATGGGGGTGGTGACGGAAACCTTCGGATCGCTGAAAGGCCGGATCAGTTGGCTAAGCAGCAAAGGCTCCAGAAGCGGTTCGTCGCCCTGGATGTTGATGACCACATCATCCGGCGGGACTTCTAAACAAGCGGCGGCCTCAAAGACCCGATCCGTGCCGCTGGGATGGTCACTTCGGGTAAGAAGCACCGGCACATCCAAGCGTTCGGCCGCATCTGCAATCCGCGCGTCATCAGTTGCGATATAGACAGCGGAAAGATCCGGGCATTTTTTTGCCCGTTGATAAACATGCCAGAACATAGGTTTACCGGCGATATCTGCGAGGGGCTTGCCCGGAAAGCGCCTTGAACGGTATCTGGCCGGGATAATGCCGTGGCAGATGGGCTGGTGTGTCTTCATCTTCGCTTACCTCTTTACGGGTTCAAGCGTTTGCAGTATAATTCGGCCTGCCTGATCGGTTCCGCCCTGATGCGACCGGATATAAGAGGCGGCGGCATCCCTTATTTCCTTGCGGCAGGGGGGTGTTTCGACCTGCCGGATCAGGTGCCCGGCCGCCTCCCGCCAGTTTTTTACCCGGCGGACCAGGCCCTTTGAGAAGATTTCAGGCCCTACCCAGGCAAAGTTTTTCCATGAAGGGCCGATTACCGGAATGACGCCGTGCATCAAGGGCTCCAGGAAATTCTGCCCGCCAAGCGGTGCAAGGCTGCCACCGACAAAAATCGCATTCGCATGTGCATAGGCGGCATTTAATTCACCGAATCGGTCCCATAAGACGAGGGTGCCCGGGGGGACTGGGGAAGACGAAAGCCTGGAGCGGAATTCCCATTTTCGTCCTTTATTCGCAAGACGCCGTTCCCATGCCGAAAGCCGGTACATGTGCCGGGGAAAAAGCCCGATGACAAGGTTCGGAATCCGGCGGAACAGCGCCTCGATCATCAAACTGACATCAGCTTCTTCTTCCTGCCGTATGGACCCCAGAACCAGGAAAGGCGCATCAGGGGAAACGGGCAGATCCGGCGGGTTGGGTTGTAGCCCGGATTCAGCTTTTTCCGGGGGATGTATCGCATTCGGATGAATTTTGATACGGTCAAATTTGATATTGGACATCACGCTTACGGTTTGGGGCTTGAAAAGCCGGGCAAAGCGTTTTGCATCATCATGTGAAATGGCGAGTACCCGGTCCGGGGCAAGGTTTTGCCAAAGACGGGGCAAAAGCATATAACGGTTCAGGCTCTTTTCCGTCATACGACCATTTATAATCAGAATTCGGCGGTTTTGTCTATGCAGGGCCGCCAAAAGACCGGGCCATAACTCAGTCTCCAGAAGCACCATGACTTTCGGATCGATATGCCGGACGGTTTTTTTCATAATCGCCGGCTGGTCAAAGGGAAAGAAGGCAAGCCGGAGATTGAAGTGCGGCTCCCGGGAATCGGCTTCGGCCTTTGTTTGTTCAAGGATCTCCATTCCCTGCCGGGTATTGGTGGTGATCAGGATTCCCCGGCGGGCGGAGATATTTTTGATCGGCTGCTTTGTCAGGTTATTAATGAGGGAAGCCGCAAGATAGGCCTCCCCGGCCGATGCCGCCTGAATCCAAATATCCGCAGGACTTTCGGGGCGCCGGACGCCGGTACGTTCCGTATATCCTTCTTTGAGGCGTGGATTTAGCTTAAGAAAAGGCAGTAGTAACTGCCATCCCAGATTATAGAACATGAAAAGGATCTTCTGCATTGCTTTGTGGCCTTTTGACGGTTTGCCAGACTCTGGTTGCCAATCGGGATATCACGGCTTTAAAACCCCTTGCAACCAAAATATGGGCGGCGTGCGTGAATAAGGGTCGCGCCGGGGTGTTTCCGGTCTCCTGCGTACAGGGTTCTGCTTGACTAACACGGTTTCGTCCGGTATTAAAAAAGAAAGCGTTAAGTATCTTCCTTGCAATCCTGCCGATAATGTGGAAAAAGACCATGGTTCCCAATCGCACGGATAAAGCAATCGAATTTCTCCTTCATGCCATCGATTCGTTCGACCGACGGATCCTTGTTATTTCCCCGGATTATGAGATTCTGGCCGCGAACGCCGCGGCTATTGAGGACGGCTCCCGGGATTTGATCGGCAGATCCTGTTACGAGGTTTTTGCACACAGCAGTGAGCCCTGTCCCGACTGCCCGGCAGACGAGGTCATGCGTACGGGTAAGGTTTCGCTTCGTTATAATCAGCTATATGACAGCGGTGGGTCTGAGAAAATGATGTGCCTGTTTGCTTATCCGATTTTTGATCAAGGTGAGATTAAAGCGCTTGTCATGCTTGATTTTGATCTGACATCGCTTAAAGAGATAGAAGAAAAGCAGCATCAGTCCAATGCCTTTCTCCGAAATCTTTTAAACAGCGCGGTCGATGCGATTATTGCCTCAGACCCCAGTGGGCGGATTCTGATATTTAACGAGGCTGCGGAACAGATTCTTGGCTATACGAGGAATGAAGCCTTAAACGAGATTTCGATCCGTGACGTCTATCCCGGCAACGGCGCCCGGGAAGTGATGCAGATGCTTTTAAGCGAGGCATACGGGGGATGCGGAAAACTGAAATCCTACCATATCAATGCACGGCAAAAAAATGGCGACATCGTGCCTATCAGTTTAAACGCCTCCATTGTCTATGATGCGGACGGCAATAAATTGGCCACCATTGGCTTTTTTCATGATCGCCGGGATGAAATCCGGATGCAGAAAGAGCTGGAAAACACCCAGGTGCAGCTTCTCCAGTCAGAGAAAATGGCGTCGCTGGGGAAAATGGCGGCCGGTGTCGCCCACCAGCTCAACAATCCCCTGAGCGGGATTATCCTTTACGCAAAGCTTGTTATGGAAGAGTATAATCTGCCTGATGGGGCGATGGAGGACCTGGAGCGGGTGCTCGATGACGCGCAGCGCGCCAAGGAGACGGTAAAGGAGCTCCTGGAGTTTGCACGGCAGACCAACCAGGAAATGAAGCCCCAGGATGTGAATGAAATTGTCTCTCGCACCGTGTTTCTGCTGGAAAACCAATCCATATTCTATAACATTGAAATTAAAAAGGAGTTCGGGGACAATCTCCCCCCCATTAACGGCGATGCCCAGCAGCTAAACCATGTGTTTATGAATCTGATTTTAAATGCGGCGGACGCGATGGGGGGGACGGGCACGCTGACCATTAAGACCGGGTATCTGTCTGAACCCCATGCTGTCCTGATCGAGGTTGCCGATACCGGAGAGGGAATTCGCGAAGAAGTGTTGCCGCACATTTTTGAGCCGTTTTATACCACCAAGGAACAGGGCAAGGGCACCGGCCTGGGTTTGAGCATGGTTTACGGGATTCTGGAAAGCCATGGGGGAACGATCCGGGCGGAAAGCACGGTAGGTAAGGGAACACGTTTTTTTATAGAACTGCCGGCGATCAAAACCCTATCAGAGGATGAAAAAATTGGTTGAGCAGGCGGAAGATCTGAAAATTCTCGTTGTGGATGATGAGCGCAGTATCAGAGACGGGGTTGAGCGGGTACTGACGCGGATGGGCTGCACCGTGCGGACCGCCGCGGACGGTCGACAGGCCCTCGATATTCTGGAGAGCGAAGCCATTGCCATCTCCATATTGGACCTGAAAATGCCCGGTATGGACGGCATGGAACTCCAGCAGCGCATCCGAGAAATGGATGACCGCATCGTGGTTATTATCATTACCGGCTATGCGACCATTGAAACAGCAATTAATGCCATGAAAGAGGGGGCTTACGATTTCATTCCCAAACCCTTTGAACCGGATCATTTAAAGATTGTGGTCAACCGGGCCCTTGAAAAAATCAGGCTTTCCCGCGAGGCTGAGGCGCTTCAGGCGGAACGGGAGCGGACATTGATGGACCTGGACCGTGAAAAAAGCCGGGCGCGTACCATTATAGAATCGCTTCCCGTCGGCATGGTCGTCACCAATACAGACGGCGAAGTGGTTTTAAAAAATCCCGCTTTTGTTCAGAGCCTGGAGCTTGACGAGGCCCCCGGCTATGGCGAGCAGATCGAACTATGCGTGGCGGACGCCGGATTCTGCGATTTTATAAAGGCGCTGTCCCGAGGGGAATACGGTGTCAATGGGGATGTGCCAAGCTACGAATTGATCGTTTCCGGTAACAAGTATCTGCTGGCCCGGGGACGGCCTGTGATGAATGAAAAAAAAGAATGTATCGGCGCAGTCGTCGCGCTTTCCAATATAACGAGCCTTAAAATGCTTGATCAGCTGAAATCCGAGTTTGTGGCCAAGGTCTCCCATGAGCTTCGTTCGCCCCTTTCCACCATTCATGAGCAGCTGGCCACCGTTTTAAAGGATGTGACATCAGCAGAGCCGGAGCTCGACCAGAATCTGATCGAGCGGGCCAAGGAAAAGACCAATGCCCTGATTTCGTTGATCGGGGATTTGCTTGATTTGTCGCGAATTGAGTCCGGGTCGCTGATGGAAAACCGGAAGAGCGTCCAGGTAGCGGATCTCCTTAAAAGCATCGTGGATTTCCTCGGCACCCGGGCTGAATCAAAGGGGCAGAGTCTTTCCTTTGACGCGGGGGATCAGGATTTACCCGAGATTAACGCCGATCCCATGGCCCTTGAGAGCATCTTCGGCAATCTTATAACAAATGCCATTAACTATACGCCCGAAGGTGGTGAAATCGTGGTCGCTGTCCGGGCAGAGGATCAGCAGGTCAAGGTGGCGGTATCGGATACAGGCTTTGGAATCCCGGAAAAACACCAGGCAAAAATTTTTGAGCGCTTCTATCGGGTAAAAGATGAAAACACCCGTTACATTACGGGTACCGGCCTGGGCCTGCCGATTGTCAAAGGTTTGGTGGACAGTTTGTGCGGCACCATTTCGCTTGAAAGTCAACCAGGCAAGGGGAGCACCTTTACGGTTTGTCTGCCTCTGGAAGGCAGCCATGCCGGATAAAACTATGCGGCAAGGCCGCTGCTGAAACGGCGGCTAACCGGTGAGGGCTTTCTTGAAGTGATCCGGGCTGACATCAATTCCGGTCCAGAGCGAAAGGGTGTTTCTCGCCTGGTGGACAAGCGTGGTCAGGCCGTCCATGAATTGCGTATGATGACTCCCCGCCAAGGATTCCCACATGTTACGCTCGCGCCCGTAGTTTAAATCATAAATTAAATCACAGCCCTCAAGCTCAAGCGCTTTTGCCGTTTGCGCCATTTCAGCCGATTCGGTCGCGGTTGAAATTGTTGTCGCATTGACAATAAGATGGGCTCCCAGCGGATGGGTATGGCCGGTCAGGTCCTCAAAGCCCAGAGGGGTTCCCCCGACCCTGGCGGCAAGGTTGCGTGTTTTGGCCTCGTTTCGTCCGGCAATAAAAATTTTTTTGGCTTTCAGCCATTTGAGGACAAAGGCGACGGCCTTGGCTGCACCGCCGGCCCCCAGGATCAGGACATTTTTCCCTGCCGGGTCAAAACCGACCTCCTCCAGGGCATCCATGATGCCAATGGCGTTGGTATTGTAGCCCTTTGCCTCATCCCGGCTGATGACGACGGTATTGACAGCACCGATAATGTTGGCGCTTTCGGATAAGGCCTCCATATATGGGATCACCGCCTCTTTATAGGGAACCGTGATGTTGGCCCCGGCAATATTTAATACTTTGAGCGCCCGGATCGCCTCACCGAGATATGACGCTGCCACGCGAAACGGCACATAGGTCGCTTTGATCCCGGCTGCGGGCATAACGCGGTTGAACAGAATCGGGGATTTGGCGGCAAATACCCGCTCGTCACTGATGAGGCAGAAAACCAGATGAGTGCTTAAACTTGGATTGGGCATCGCCGTTGTTATGTCATCCCCAGAAGGCTTTTGACGGAGTCCAGGATATCATCGGCGGATGCCGGTTTGGGCAGGTAATCGTCGGCTTCCGTGCTCATGCCGTCGTAATGGGAATAGCGTGTGGAGGAGACATGATCGGCCACCGCGGTTAAAAGCAGAATGGGGATATCCGCATACCGCTCATCTTTTTTGAGTTCAGAGCAAACCTTGTAACCGTCTTTCTCAGGCATCATAACATCCAGGACAATAGCGTCCGGCGGGTTCTGCTGGACCTTCTCCATGCCTTCCACGCCATCATAGGCGACTTCCACGGCAAACCCGGCTTTTTCGAGGTTTTTTCTGACAATTGAGACAAAATCCGGTTCATCATCAACAACAAGGATGGTTTTTTGTTCGGTCATTACTCTTCTCCTTTTTGCGCCAGAGTTCGGTGGTAGGACACCTTAAACAAAAAATATCTAGTTTTATTATATTCGTTCTTAACCCCCGAATCAATCAATTTTCGGCCGCGGGCTCAATCCGGCGCGTTCGACGATCTCCGGGACCTTTTGTTCCCATTCAATGGCCATGATGTGAAATCCGTGAACCCCTTTGACGGATTTCAGCCGTTCAATGCTCTCCACACAGATGTTGATGCCTTCTTCGGCCTGCTTCTCCTTTGGCGTGTCAGCCATGCGTTTGACTACTTCATCGGGCACATCCATCCCAGGGACGCGGTTTTTCATAAATTTGGCCATTCCGGCGGACTTAAAGGGCGTGACCCCTGCCAGGATATGGACCTTTTCATCAAGGCCGCGATCGCAGACGCCCTTCATCCATGCTTCAAATTTATCCAGGTTGTAAATGCATTGGGTCTGGATAAACTCCGCGCCGGCCGCGATTTTTTTGGCCAGCCGGGGCACCCGGATTTCAAACGGATCAGCAAACGGATTGGCCGCAGCGCCCACAAACATATTCGGTGGGCGCTTGACTTCCGCCCCTCCCAGGAATTTGCCCTCGTCGCGCATCAGGCGTACGGTCTGGATCAACTGCATGGAATCTAGGTCGTGGACGTTCTGGCCCTGTGCACTATCCCCAAAACTCTGGTGGTCTCCTGAGAGGCAGAGAATATTGGGGATATCAAAGGATGCAGCCCCCAGGATATCGCTTTGTATAGCGATCCGGTTGCGGTCCCGGGTAACCATCTGCAAAACCGGCTCAATACCCATGAGCTTAAGATGAATACAGGAGGCCAGACTGCAGAGCCGGGTCACCGAGGTCTGGTTGTCGGTGATATTGACCGCATCCACATAGTCTTTGATGATTTCCGCTTTCGTTTTGATGGCTTCAGGGTCGCTGCCGCGAGGCGGACCACATTCAGAGGTGACCGCCAGGTGGCCTTCCGAAAGAATTCTTTGAAGTCTGCTCCGCGCTGTATCTGTCATATCTGAACATCCTCCCTGATTACCTTGCGGGGCCCGCCGGCCCTGTCTGTCGACCAGTCCTTTATTTCAAGCAGTTTTTCGTAATCCTCGAGTCTGCCCAGGGCTTTCAGCCGGTCAATGATGAGCTGCCAGGCGCAGTCCAGTTCCGGATTGATTTCACACTTGCCGTTGCTGGAGCCGCCACAGGGACCGTTTAACAATCGTTTGGCGCAGCGGGAGATGGGGCAAATGCCGGCGGTATAGGCCAGAATACAGGTCCCGCAGGCCTGACATCGCTCCGTCCAAAGGCCTCTCTGCTCGGTGGCACCCAGAAAACAGGTGTTAACCCCAGGGTATACGCGCTGGGAATGGTATTTTTCAGCAACGAATTGAACACCGACGCCACAGGCGAGTGACACAATAGCATCATACTGATCCGCCACCTCCCGGATCTCCTCCAGGTATTCATGGTCGCACTGCCGTTCGAGGGTCACCTCATCAATCCTGACCTCTTTTCCCTGGTTTAAAAAATACATGCGAAGGGCTGAGGCCAAAACCCCGACCTCCTTTTTTCCGCCTGCTTCACAGACGGTAACGCATTCATTGCAGCCCAGGATCAACAGCTTTTCGCAGTCTTCTACCTGTTCAATGATTTCCTCGATCGGTTTTTTTTCGGCGACAATCATGAATCAGACCTCGCTTTTGTTTTGATTATGCGGCGTTTTTTTTAAACCGTTTAATGGGGTTGGGGCCCAGGGCTTTTACAATATCCACGATTTCTGTTGCATACCGGGCAAACAGCGGGCCTTCGCCGGAGGAGAGGTTGTACATTTTGACGCGCTCCCCGCCGACACCCACACTCTCAAGCAGCTTCCGGGCCTGTTCCACCCGTTTTCTGGCCCGGAAATTGCCGGTTTTGAAATGGCAGTCGCCTTCAATGCAGCCGACCACGCAAACGCCGTCGGCGCCTTTTTCAAAGGCGCGAAGGATATGGATGATATCCACTTTGCCGGAGCAGGGCACCCGGATAATACGGATGTTTGTCGGGTAGCTGAGTCGCATCGAACCTGCCAGGTCCGCGGCGGTATAGCCTCAGTAATTGCAACAGAACGCGACAATAATGGGCTCGAACGTATCGTCTTTCATAGAATATCCTCCAATAAGGCATCAACTTTGCTCAAAAGCTGCTCGTCCTCATACCAGCAGAGTTCAATTGCTTTGGCGGGACACTCTGCGGCGCAGGCACCGCATCCCTGGCACAGGGCGTCATCGATTTCACTGACCCCTTCTTCATTGATACGCGGCACCCCATAGGGGCAGGTGCGCACACATATCAGACAGGACGCGCATTTTTCGGGATCGACCCTGGCGGTGACGGCAGACAGAGTCAAAAACGGTTGGGAGAGGAAGGTGATTGCTCTGCCTGCGGCCGCATAGGCCTGGGAGATGGATTCGGAAATCAGTTTCGGACTATGGGCCGTGCCGCATACAAA
>JAGYOT010000089.1 GCA_018399455.1 Desulfobacterales bacterium | reverse complement strand
CACTTCAGCACAAGGGCGGGCAGTTCTGCGATATCCAGGCCATAGAAATAGAGCGGATAGGAGAACCGGTGAAACACCGGCTGATGGCGAATGTGCTCCACATTGCCTTCATAAATCATGGATTTCATAGTGTTACCCCGAAACACTGGGCCATGTTGACGGCGGATAGCACGGCATCTTCATGAAAGCCATAGCGGAAATAGCTGCCGCAGAAAAAGAGATCGTTCTGTTTGTTTAAACGATGCAAATCCCGCTGGGCAGCCAGAGCATGACTGTCAAAGAGCGGATGCGAATAGCACAGCCCGGCAATGAGTTTCGCAGGCGAAATCTTCCTCCCGGGATTCAAGGTCACGCAAAAGTCATCGGCTGCATTCAGCTGCTGCAGGATGTTCATATAATAAGTCATAGTTATTGCCGGCAGTTTGTTTGAGCCGTTTTCCCGCAGGTAATTCCAGGCTGCCCGGGCTTTTATGATCGACGGCAGCAGCGAGGCATCCCGGTGGAGGATCACCCGGTTGTCCGTGTACCGCCAGGGCGAAAGCAGGGCGGACTCGCATTCGGTTGGCGATTCGATCATGCCGAACGCTTCGTCGGCATGGGAGGCAAGCACCGCCCTGTCATGATCGGTTTGCCCCTGTTCGGTATACAAACGTATCCGTCCGTCCAGGCGAACGATCTTTTTTACTGCGTGGCCGGTGAAGACCCTGCCGGGAAAAGCTTTAAGGAAAGCCTTGACATACTCGTGGCTGCCGCCCCGGATCGTGTACCACTGGGGGTGGTTGGTCAGGGAGAGCAGGCCATGGTTTTCAAAAAAACGGGCGAAGGTCTCTACCGGGAATTTTCGCATGTCCCGGTCCGCCGAAGACCAGATGGCCGCTCCCATCGGGAGGATGTAACATTCGGCAAACCGGTTGCTGAAGTGGTATTTTTCCAGGTATTGGCCCAACGTCAGATGCTGAAGTTTTCTGGTTTTCAGAAGCCGCCGGGTTGATCGGTTGAATCGCACGATCTCTAATAAAAATGCCCAAAAGGAAGGGCTCAGCCGGTTTTTCGGATCCGCAAACGGAGCCGCGCTCGAATAGGTGAAACCGGTCTGTCTGTCGCTGTAGCTGAAAGACATGGGGCTTTTTTGCCAGTCCACGCCGAGTTGCCGGATGAACTTGATAAAATGCGGATAGGTGCGATCGTTGAAGACAATGAAGCCCGTATCTACCGGAAGTTGTGTCCCATCGCGCGTTTTGGCCATTAGGGTGTGGGTGTGTCCCCCCACGTAATCATTTTTTTCATACAAGCTCACCCGGTGTCGGCGCGCGAGCAGGTAAGCGGCAACGATGCCTGCGACGCCCCCTCCGATCACCGCAATGTCTAAACCCGCTTCCGGTTTCATGACTGGCTCCCGGCCGGTGTTTTAAGGCCTTAATGGATTTTGGCAGCCGGTTGGCTTTCCTGGTATAAAAATTTCCGATCCATGGGGTAGGTCCGGGTGTTCCCCCTGGAAAAGGTGATCTGATAAAGCCGGAGAATCGCGTTATCGATCCGGAAGTATTCAGCACAGAAATTAAGGTATACCCGCCATTTGCGGCGGAATTTTTCATTATAGCTCTCCGGGTCCAAGGCATAAATTTTTGACCAGTTTCGGTCGAAGTTGTCTGCCCATGCATCCAGTGTCAGGGCATAGTGCCGGCGAAGGTTTTCGATGTCCAATATTTCCAGGCCATGTTTGGCCATCAGTGAGACCGTCTCGGACAGCCCCGGGAGATAACCGCCCGGGAAAATGTGTTTTCGGATGAAAAAATCGGTTTCCATCGGGATATCGTGGGCAATGAAATGCAGCAATCCAAGGCCTCCGGGTTTCAGGCAGCCCGCCATGGATCGGACCCAGGCCTCAAGCTGAGCTTTGCCGGCGTGTTCGAATACCCCAAGGGATGCATATTTGTCAAAGACGCCGGTGATTTGACGGAAATCCTTTTCCACGATCCGGATTTTGTCCTCCAGATTCCGGCGACGGATTTTTTCTGCCATCCATCGGTTCTGATCGGGTGTCAGACTGTAGTTTGTACCCGGGGTTCCATAGTGCTCCCAGGCATGAAACAAGAGCGAACCCCATCCTCCGCCAACGTCGATTAACTTTTCTCCCGGCTTTAGTCTGAGTTTGCGGCATACATGGTCCAGCTTATTGTACTGGGCCTCGGCAAGGCTTCGGGTGCCGGTTTTCCAGTAGCCACAGGAATACGTTCGAGAGGGATCGAAATATTGGGCGAACATCTCCGAACCCCGGTTGTAGTGCGATTTGGCGTTTTTGGCGGAGATTGACAGCCGGCGATTGCCGAAGCGCAATTCATGCCAGACGTTGCGGAGCGTGAGAAGCGGATTGAGATCCCGTTTGCGGCGGTTTCTTTGAGAAAGGCTTTCTGTGTTTTCAACGAAGGCGCGAACCAGCAGCTTTATATCTCCGGTAATGTCGAGTTCCCGGTGAATGTAGGATTCCACCAGGCCGACCCCCTGGAAGAGCAAGGTGTTGAGCTCCGCCCTTTTTTTTAGATAATGGATTTCTATTTCCGGCGGACCAATCCGATTTTGGTATACCGTACCGTCTGTAAAGGATATGGCAAACGGTATGTCGACCCTGCACAGGGCTTTGTCATACAAAGTATGAAGCATGCGGATGATCATAAATGACGTCCGGAAAACGGGTACAAAATTGCCGGCTGCAACCGGGTTATACTAAAAATATAAAACCGGTTGCCTTTTCTTCAAAAAATCAGTGAAGAAAAAATCTGGATATGCACAAAGCAGGCATCCCCCGGGATTTCACAATTTATTATTTTTTTTAGGGAACCAAAGGATAAAGGCGCTGGTTTGTTCAATATAACTCGCGTATTCAGGGTTGCCGGAAAATTCGGTGGCCTCCATCAGGGTCACCCCGGTTAAGCGCAGCAGGGTATAGGTAATCAGAAGGGGGCTGATAATGGTCCAGAAGCCCCATGGGGTCGACAGCACGATCATAAACAAGCCCCACCAGATCAGAGATTCGCCGAAATAATTGGGATGTCGGCTGTAGCGCCAGAGATAGAGGTTCATAATCTTGCCGCGATTTGCCGGGTCCTTCAGAAATTTTGCCAGTTGGAGGTCAGCGGCTGTTTCAATGATAAACCCGGCGGTCCAAATTAAAATGCCGGCCAGGTCCAGCCAAGTGATATGTTCCGGGATCCGGCTCATCTGGCCGTACTGGACTCCTGCCGCTATGAGCCACTGAAACAGGGCCTGGATAATAAAGACCTTGAAAAGGCTTACGATCCAGAAGCTGTCGCCGTGTTTTTCCCGCCATGACGCATAGCGGGGATCTTCGCCCCTGCCCCGGTTACGGAAAGTGAGATGCAGACAAAGCCTCAGGCCCCAGATGGTTACCAGAAGCGAAATAATCGCCTTGCGGGCCCAAAAGCCATCGGCGGTAAAAAAGGTCAGCCATGTAATGATAATAAAGCCTATGCCCCAGAAACTGTCGGCGATAGTGACATTGCGGCGGACCAGGCTAATGATCCAGCCGATAAACATGAAGCCAAGGGCGGCGGCCAGGTTGATTCCAAACAAGGTCAGAATGTTTTCCATCAGGTTGCGTCCTTTTTATTTCTTATGCCTTCAGGCGTGATGAGCCGGCCTGGCACCAGGGGATCGCTGACATATTCCCCGGCTGAACGCCGGTCAATAGCCGAGCGGATCTGCCGATGAATATCGCCGCTGATCGGATAGGCCAGAGCGATGAGGATGGCAACGGCATTGCACAGGCAGGGAATTAGGGCATAAAGCGTCCTGAGGGTTAAGACGACGGATTCGGATTGCCTGATTTTGGGCTCATACCCGGAGGCCCCGAGCAGCGCCAGCGCGGTACCGATGCCAAGGGCGGCTGCCAGTTTTTTCGAAATGGACCAGAGTCCGATATAAAGCCCTTCCCGGCGATCCCCGGTGATGAGTTCGTCATAGTCAATGACATCGGCCTGAATGGCTGACGGAATTGCCATGGTTGCACCGAAACCGATGCCGGATAAAAAGACGAGAACGGCGTAAATGATCTCGTCGCCGGGTCCCAGGAAAAAAACCCAGAAAAAGGCGCCGGTGTTGACCGCCATGGAAATGAGCCAGACAGCTTTTTTACCCGCTTTTGCGGAAGCCATAACCCAGAGGTGTAAAAACAGAATGCCGGTGACGAAATAAAGCATCAGGAAAAGGTCTGCCCGCTGGGAGTGCAGTACATATTCCACATAGTAAAGGATGAGGGTGGCCGGCAGGTTGTTGCCGACGGCGCTGATGGTGTATGCGATGAGCAGAATCCGAAAGGGCCGGTTCTGAAGGCTCGAAGCCAGGCGGGCAAAGATCGATGAAGGCGAGAGGGATGGGCGTGCCGTTTTTTCTTTTAATGCCAGGACACACCAGCCGGAGGCCAGGATAATAATCGGGGCATAGAGCATGGACAGAATAAAAAATGTTTCCCGTTCGCCCCGGGCCCCCACGGGTAGCTGGGCAAGCCATTTCACCGCTCCGGGAGAAGCGACGGCCACCAGGGTGCCCGCAATCAGGGCGCCGTCCCGCATAGAAAAAAGCGTGGTTCGCTCGTCATAGTCAAAGGTCAGTTCCGGACCGAGCGATTCATAGGGGACAATGACGAGGGTCCAGAACAAAAACAGCGCGAAAATCAAAACCATGAACCATGCCGTGGCAACAGCGCTTGTCATCTCCGGGGGATTGAAAAGAAGGATGATGGAGAGTATGGTCAGCACAGAACCAATGGCAATAAAAGGTCTGCGTCGGCCTAAGGGGGTTCGGGTCCGGTCCGATATCAGGCCGATAACCGGGTCGGTGAAGGCATCAAAGATTCGAACAACCAGCAGTATTGCGCCCAGTGCCGAGATGTGCACACCAACGACGTCGGTATAGAATTTTGGAATATAGACATAGACAGGGATGCCCACGACCGCCAGGGCAAAGGCGGGCGCGGCATAGGCAATTTTTTTGGACAAAGAAAGCGGACTCGTCATTATTTGATTCCGAGCAGCCGATCCCTGAAGTCTTTGTCAATCGGGTTTTCACCGATCCAGATGGAGAAAAAGGCGGCGGAGAAATCCGAACCGGGAATCACGCCGAGGGGTTTGCCGTTTAAGGCCAGCGAGGTGCCGATGCCCGGATTATAAATGGCCTGATAGCGATCGCCGGCTTGGATATCGCGGTAAAGATTGTTTAGCTTGTCGATTTTGGGCTGCAGGGCGGTAAAGGTTTCAGCCGATGTGTTTTTTTGGATCATCACGGTGGTTGCTTTTGCAAATGCTTCCGCCTTAATGTTATGGAAATAGTGCAGAACCAGCTTTCGCTTGACGCTGCCCGCCAGCACTTTTTCCGCCGGTATTCCGTTTTTGAGATAAAACGCCCCGACATAGGCGCGGATAAACACAAGGTGACGCAGAAGCGCCGTTCCTTGCAGGGGCAGATTTTCTCCGTCCACGGTGGCATTGTCGGCAAAGGTGACGCCTTCGATCTTTGCAGCCAGGACCGGGGCGGCCAACAGAAAAAGAAGCAGAAAAATGGCAAAACCGGAAGAGCGGCCATTCCTGTTCGGCAGGGCAGGGGTTTTAACAATGCCGCGCCGCGAGAGAAAAATTGTTTTTGCACAGAATTGATCCGACATTAGGATAATATTCCAACCCCCCTGCTTAGGGTTTGTATTCAAAAAAAGGGAGTCTGACCATGAAATACTTTTTTTCCGTCACATTTTTAAAAGTAGCAGGTATATCGATTATCATCTTTATTAGCCTGGACCTGCTTTGGCTGGCGGTTCTCGCCCGCCCCGTTTACTTCAGGCAGCTCAGCTATCTGGCTGCCGTGGAAAACCACCGAATCGTCTTCAATCTGCCCGTGGGACTCCTGGCTCAGGTCATTATTGGCCTGGGACTTGCCGTTTTTGTGTCCATGGGGCTGCTAGTCAATAATCATCTGGCTGCCGCTCTCGGGGTCGGGGCATTTGCCGGGTTTGTCATGTACTGCACCTATGATCTGACCAACCTTTCGTTTGTAAAGGGCTATCCGCTGGCTATAACGCTGGTCGATATCGCCTGGGGCACCCTCCAGGGTTTATTGTCCGGCTTATACGTCTATTACCTGTCCCGCTGGTTTTCAGGCCAGTCTTTTCCGTGACCGCTGATACCGAAAAATCGACTGATGGGTCAGGTGATGATTCCTAAAAAAGGCTCTCAGCCCGCAAGCATCTGCCCGGCCCTTGCGACAATCCGGGGCATCACCGTGCCGGACTTGGCTTCAACAAGGACTTCGGCCATGGAATCGAGCGGCGTTGGACTGACATTGATGATAACCAGCTTTGCCTTTGATTGAACTGCATAAAAAGGCATATTGGCCGCAGGATACACCTGTAGGGATGAGCCGATCACAATGCAGAGGTCACAACTGCGGCATCGTTTTTCAGCCTCCATAAGCACATCAAAGGGCAGCTGCTCGCCAAAGAATATGCCAGCCGGTTTCAACATGCCGAAGCATTGCGGGCACAGCGGGTCTTCAATGCCTTGTTCCAGCCATTGGACAACCTGCTCGGATGGATAATGGGTTTTACACTTCAGGCATTTGGCATGGCTCATATCTCCGTGCAACTCAAAGACCGCTTCATCATGAACCCCCGCCTTCTGATGAAGACCGTCAACGTTTTGGGTCACCACGGCATAGAGCTTGCCCAGGGTTTGCAGCTCGGCAATCGCGAGATGACCAGGATTCGGGTCTGCAGATCCGAACTTCATATCCGGGTCAATCATCAATCGCCAGACCTTTTTCCTGACTTCCTGACTGGATTGATATTTTTGAATGGTGAAGTCATCCGGGTCATATTTTGTCCAGATTCCCCCGGGGCTTCTGAAGTCGGGAATGCCCGATTCCGTGCTGATGCCCGCGCCGGTGAAAACAACGATTCGCTGGGAGCGGGCAATCAGGTCTGCCGCCCGCTCGACCTTCTCGGCCAAAATGGCTTCTGTCATTTTCATTGCCTCCATGAATCCAATTAAAATTATACCAGATATTCGGTAAAGCGTAAATGCCGGATGTATTGAACAGAAAATTGTATGATCTAGGCGCTGAAATCAGGCTTTCGGCCTTCGCTAAAAGCCTTCAGACCCTCCCGGCCGTCAGGATGGGCAGCGCAGTCTGCAAGGCCTTCCCGTTCATATTCCAGATGGACTTCCAGTGTAATTTTCAGAAATTCGGCCATAAAACAACCTCCTTTGTCGTGTTTCCCCCG
>JAGYOT010000088.1 GCA_018399455.1 Desulfobacterales bacterium | reverse complement strand
GCTGATCGCCGGAAAAGGCCATGAGCCCTATCAGATCATGGGGAGTGAAATCCTGGCTTTTGATGATCGGGAAACCGCGAAACGGGGGCTTTCGATCAATTGATGGATACGGCCGCCAAATGGAGAATCGATGATCTGCTACGGGCAACCGGGGGCAGTCTGGTGGCGGGGCCCGATACAGGCGTGTTTGCAGGTATCTGCATTGATTCGCGCACCATTCAGAAGGATGAGATTTTTGTGGCCATCAAGGGCTCCCGCTACGACGGCCATGCCTTTGTTCCGGAGCTTATGGAAGCCGGGGTCAGGGGGATTATTGTTGAAACTCCGGTAGCCGATCGCCAGCGTCTGGTAAAATGGGCTCAGGCCGGGGGATGCTGCATCCTGGTAGCGGATACCATCCGGGCTTTGGGCGATCTTGCCGCTTTCCACAGGCGTCGGATAGACATTCCGGTTACGGCCATCACCGGATCCAACGGCAAAACGACAACCAAGGAAATGGCCGCAGCGGTTCTGGCAACGGAGCGCTCCACTCTGGCCACCACCGGTAATCTGAACAACGAGATCGGGCTGCCGCTGACCCTGCTGCGGCTGAATCACTCTCATGAAGCAGCGGTTGTGGAACTGGGCATGAACCATTCCGGTGAAATTGACAGACTGGGCGAAATCGTCGGTCCTGATGTGGCGGTAATAACCAATATCGGACCGGCTCATCTGGAGGGCCTGAAGGACACGGATCACGTTATGGCGGCCAAAGCGGAGCTGCTGCGCCACGTCCGGCCCGGCGGCACGGTGATACTAAATGCCGATGACCCCTATGTCGATGGCCTTCAAGAAATGAGCACAAGCCGTGTTCGCTGTTTCGGGCTGTCTGAAAACGCCCATTACCGTGCAACAGATATCTGTCAGACCGGTTTGGAGATCGAATTTGAAATGATTATGCCGGGTGGAGCCGTTGCAATCCGGCTACCGGTGCCGGGCCGCCATATGCTGGCCAATGCCCTGGCGGCAGCCGCCGTCGGCGATGTCCTCGGGATTTCAAATTTGCATATACGCTCCGGCTTGGAAGGATTCAGGCCCGTGAAAGGAAGGATGGCCCATGTGCTGACTCCTCAGGGCGTCCATGTCATTGATGATGCCTATAATGCCAACCCCGGTTCGATGAAAGCGGCTGTTGAGACACTGGTCGGCTTGAAAGGAGAACACCGGGGGATTCTGGTCGCCGGAGACATGCTGGAAATGGGAGAGGGCGCGGGTACATTGCATTATGAGGCTGGCCGTTATGCCGCCCTTGCGGGAGTGGACCGGTTGTATGTCAGCGGCGGATTTGCCGCTGATTTCGCAGCGGGTGCGAAGTCGGCCGGAATGGATGAAGACGCCGTGTTTAAGGGGAGCCGGATCGAGATTGTTGAAGAACTATTTCGGGATCTGGGGCCCGGTGACTGGGTCCTGGTGAAAGGATCCCACAGCACCGGCATGGATCAGGTGGTGCAGCATCTCATCGGGCGCGAGAGGGGAGCCGTCCCGGGAGGGGGTTGCTGATTATGCTCTATCACCTCCTATATTCCCTGCACGTGGATATTTCGGTTTTCAATGTTTTCCGGTATATCACGTTCCGCACCATTTACGCCAGTATCACGGCCTTTTTGATTTGTTTTCTTCTGGGTCCATGGATGATCGGCAAACTCACGGAAAAACAGATCGGCCAGTATATTCGCCGGGCCGGGCCGGCCGCTCATCAGGACAAAGCAGGGACGCCCACGATGGGGGGAGTTCTGATTATGGCCGCCATATTCGCTGGCACGCTTTTCTGGGTGGATTTGGGCAACGGCACCATATGGATCATTCTGCTGGTGGGCGCGGGCTACTTTACTGTTGGTTTCATTGATGATTATCTCAAGCAGATTCAGAAGCGGAACAGGGGGTTGACCGGCCGGGAAAAGCTTTTACTGCAAATCCTGATTGCCATGGTCGCCGGCAGCCTGATTTATCTGATGCCTGATTTCGACAGTCGGCTTACCCTGCCGTTTTTCAAAGCCTTTCGCCCGGATCTGGGGGCGGGCTATATTCTTTTCGCCACCCTCGTGATTGTCGGAACCTCCAATGCCGTAAATCTGACCGACGGGCTGGACGGGCTGGCTATCGGGCCGGTCATCATCTCTGCAGCCACTTACATGCTTTTTGCTTATGTGGCCGGCCACAGCCGGATTGCCGAGTATCTGCAGATTCCCTATGTCCCTGGCAGCGCAGAGGTGACCATTATCTGCGGGGCGATCGCCGGTGCGGGTCTGGGGTTTTTATGGTTTAACACCTATCCGGCTCAGATCTTTATGGGCGATGTGGGCTCCCTGCCGCTGGGCGGGGTTTTGGGAACGATCGCGGTGATCACCAAACAGGAGATTCTGATGATGATCGTGGGCGGCATTTTCTTACTTGAGGCCGTTTCAGTCATTCTTCAGGTGGTATATTTCAAGCTGACGCACGGCCGGCGGATTTTTCTGATGGCTCCGCTCCACCACCATTTTGAACTCAAGGGATGGCCTGAGTCAAAAGTGATTGTCCGGTTTTGGATCATCTCCATTCTTTTGGCCCTGGTGGCAATTAGTACGCTGAAACTGAGATAAGCGAAGCAATGGAAATCAAAGGCAGACATATTGTGGTTGCGGGACTCGGAAAAACCGGCAGGGCTCTGGTCCGGTTTCTTGTCCGCCGGGGCGCCCGGCTGACGGTGACCGACAGTTCGTCGCCGGAATCCTTGAAAGACGCGCTTGCAAAACTGTCCGATCTGGCTGATGCGGACCTGGAAATGGCTCTGGGCGGCCATGATGACGCGGTCTTTCAATCGGCGGACACAATCGTCTTAAGCCCGGGCGTCCCTCATACCCTGGCTCCCGTCCGCCGGGCCGCCCTTAATGGCATTCCGGTTATCGGAGAGATCGAACTGGCGTACCGGTATATGAACACGCCGATCATCGCCATTACCGGAACAAACGGCAAGTCCACCACAACCCTGCTTACCGGGCGGATGCTTTCGGCCGCCGGCTATCGGGTGTTTGTCGGGGGAAATCTGGGCACTCCGCTGATTGCGTATGCCGACCAGGGGGATTCGGCCGACTTTGCCGTGGTTGAGCTTTCAAGCTTTCAACTGGACACCATCGAGCGATTCCGGCCCCGGGTTTCTTTGCTTTTAAACATCTCTGCCGACCATCTGGAGCGCTACCCGGATTTTGACGCCTATGTCCGTTCAAAGGGCCGTATTTTTGAAAATCAGACGGAGGCCGATATCGCGGTTATCAATAAGGCGGATCCGGCGATAAAGACGCTTAAGCCAAAGCTCAGCGCGCAGGTCTTCTCCTTCAATGCCGATGCGTCAGATCCAGCGGGGGCTGTAATCACAGATGCGGATATTCGTTTTTCCCTGCCTCGGCAGCAACCGTATACCCTGGACTGCCTGGGGATCCCGCTTATGGGAAGGCACAACCGGGAAAATATCGCCGCCGCCGGCTTGGCCGCCGCTGCCGTAGGAGCCTCTTTTGAAGCCATTCGACAAACGGTTGAATCCTTTCAGGGTCTTTCTCACCGTATGATGCCGGTGGCAAGCATTGAGGGGGTCGACTATATCGATGATTCGAAGGCAACCAATGTTGATGCGGTGGTGCGTGCGCTTGCTTCCTTCAGCACGCCGGTGATTTTGATTATGGGCGGAAGGGAAAAAGGGGGCAGCTACAAGGCATTGAAAGACCAGCTCCCGGGCTGTGTGAGGCATCTGATTTTATTGGGAGAAGCGGCAGACGCGATTGAGCATGCTTTGGGCGATGCTGTGCCCGCAAGCCGGGTTTCATCCATGGCCGAAGCAGTGCAAGCGGCCAAAGCCATAGCTGTTGAAGGCGATACTGTGCTTTTATCCCCGGCTTGTGCAAGCTTTGACATGTATGAAAGCTATGCCCGGCGGGGGGAGGATTTTGTCAAATGTGTCCGTGAAAAAGAGGCGGCAGGCAATGAGTAACGGAACGGCCCGGAAATTACCAGAGAAATCCTCCGCGACGAAGAAGGCGAACGCGACCGGACCGGCTGTCGATTATACCCTGCTCGTACCGGTGCTTCTCCTGGTAGGCATCGGAGTGGCCATGGTTTACAGCGCTTCCTGTGAAGTCGCGCTCAAGCAGTTCGGAAATGAATACTACTTTTTAAAGAAGCAGTTTACTTTTGCAGCCGTAGGATGCCCGGTGATGCTTCTTCTCGCTTTTGTGCCCTACCGGGTTTACCGGCCGCTGGTCTATCTCTTTCTTGCCAGCGCCATTGTTCTGCTGATTGCCGTTCTCGTAAGCGGGGCAGGTCAGACGGCGGGCGGCGCCACACGATGGCTTCGAATCAGGGGGATCAGTTTTCAGCCGATTGAGTTCGCCAAACTGGCGCTGATTATATTTATGGCCTACTCCCTCAGCAAGAAACAGGAGCACATTGAAACGTTAAACATTGGGTTTCTGCCCCATGTCATCGTCCTGTGTCTCTTTTCCGTGCTGGTTTTGCTCCAGCCTGATTTTGGGTCAATGGCAATTTTATGGTTGCTCGCGTGGGTTGTCATGTATGCCGGGCGTGTGCCCTTCAGGCATCTGGCCGCAGCCTTTTGCCTGGTATTGCCCCTGGCGGCATATCTCGTCGTAAGTTCTGAATACCGCCTCAAGCGGTATCTCACGTTCCTGGATCCCTGGAAATATCCCCTGGATGAAGGCTACCAGATCATTCATTCCCTGATGGCATTTGGATCCGGAGGCGTTTTGGGAAAAGGGTTCGGCCAGGGCTACCAGAAGCTGTTTTATCTTCCTGCGCCGCATACAGATTTTATTTTTTCTGTCATCGGGGAAGAGGGGGGCTGGATCTGGGTTCTGATTTTGCTGATGCTGTATCTGATTCTTTTGTGGCGCGGAATTGAGATTGCAAGGGGCCGGCCTGATTTTTTCGGCTCCCTCATGGCGCTGGGGATTACTGTAGCCATTGCTTTGCAGGCAATCGTCAATATGGGGGTGAATCTGAGTCTTTTGCCCACAAAAGGCCTGACCCTACCGTTTTTGAGCTACGGCGGCACCTCTCTTTTGATCAACATGGTACTTATCGGCATCCTGATGAATATCGGGAAAAGGCAGGTCAGATGAGGCAATGGCGAAATATCGCGGATACGCGGGAATGTGATTCCGATGAAGGCATGCGGATTGTGATTGCCGGCGGCGGCACCGGAGGGCACCTGTTTCCGGGGATTGCCATTGCGGATGCCTTTAAAGCCCGCTTTGCCGGGAGCCGGATAATTTTTGTGACCAGCGGCCGGGCGATTGAAAAGCGGGTCTTGTCCCAAAGCTCATATGATACCTGCCAAATAAGCGCGGCCGGCTTTAAGGGTGCGGGAGTTACCGGAAAACTCAAAGCTCTGATCAAAGTTCCTGCCGGTCTGGTTTCGGCTCTTTTTCTTTTTTACCGGTTCAGGCCCCATGCCGTAATTGGTATGGGGGCATATTCGGCCGCTCCGGTAGTCGTGGCGGCATGGATGCTGCGTATTTTTCGGGTCATCCATGAGCAGAACCGGATTGCCGGGATGACCAATCGGTTTCTGGCCCGCATTGCCAATCGGATATATGTCTCTTTCCCGGATACAGATGTCGGGGAAATGCGTGAAAAGGTCAAGTTTACCGGAAACCCGATCCGCCGGGACATTGTGAGGGGCCAGGCCTCAGCCGGGACCGCGTCGGGGAAAGAGGCGTTTACCGTGCTGATTCTGGGCGGCAGTCAGGGCGCCCATGCCGTCAATACGGTGATGATGGCCGCCCTTGCTCACCTGGAGGACCGGGATAGTTTGACGTTCATCCATCAGACAGGTGCCATGGACCGTGAAACAGTAAGAAACGCTTATACCGAGGCCGGGGTTACGGCGCGGGTGGAAGCGTTTTTTGATGATATGGCCGCCTGCTACGGACAGGCGGCGCTGATAATCTGCCGTGCGGGGGCGACCTCGGTGGCGGAAGTTGCTGCTGCTGCGCTGCCGGCTATATTTATCCCTTATCCTTATGCAGCAGACAACCATCAATACTTTAACGCCAAGAGTCTGGTGGATGCGGGGGCGGCGGAGATGATCCCGCAGGCCGAAGCAAGCGGCCGGGTGCTGGCGGACCGGATTCGTTTCTATGCTGAGAATGAAGCGGTCCGCCGACAGATGCGGGCGAATGTCAGGATGTTTTCCCGGCCTGAGGCAGCCGATACGATCGTTGATGATATTTGCGCAAATGCGCCGAAAGGCCGGCGGGGTGGGCCCCTGTCCGGAGCCGGAAAAGGCCGGAACATGAATGAGACCGGAATCGAGCCGACAAGAGAGAGCTGATGTATCGAAAACAATACCATATTTATTTTGTGGGCATCGGGGGGATCGGAATGAGCGGCATTGCCGAGTTGCTGCTGAATTTGGGCTACAATGTCTCCGGCTCCGATATCGCTGCCTCGGAAGTGACCGAACGGCTTGCCGCACTGGGCGGCCGGATCTATAAGGGCCATGATCCCGCCCATATTCATGGGGTGGATGTCGTGGTGACATCCTCGGCCATTTCAAAGGATAACCCCGAGGTTCAGGCGGCACTCGGGACCGCGGTTCCTGTTATCCCCCGGGCTGAAATGCTGGCTGAACTCATGCGGCTCAAATACAGCATCGCGGTTGCCGGGGCCCACGGGAAAACCACCACGACCTCCATGATTGCAAGTGTACTGGAAAAGGGAGGCCTGGATCCGACGGTCGTTATCGGCGGTAAGCTGAAACAGATCAACACGAATGCCGTGCTGGGCGAGGGGGATTTTCTTGTTGCCGAGGCGGATGAAAGCGACGGTTCGTTTTTAAAATTTTCCCCCGCCATGGCGGTGGTAACCAATATTGACCTGGAGCACATGGACTTTTATGCGGATCTGGAGGCCATCAAATCGGTTTTTCTGGATTTTATCGATCGGGTACCGTTCTACGGACTTGCCGTGCTGTGCCTGGATAATGAGCATATTCAGGATATTATTCCCTATATCAAGAAACGCCATATCACTTATGGGCTAAGCGCCCAGGCCGATATTCAGGCAGTGGATATCACGCATGAAGCGACCCGGAGTCGTTTTTCCGTCATCTTCAGGGATGCACCGGTAGGCGAAGTGGTTTTAAACCTGCCGGGACTCCACAACATTTACAACGCCCTGGCCAGTATAGCGGTTGGCATGGAGCTGGAAATTCCCTTTGATTGCATCTGCGCGGCGCTGGAAACCCTGGAGGGTGACTCCGACGGGGCGGATACCAATAAGCTGGCG
>JAGYOT010000087.1 GCA_018399455.1 Desulfobacterales bacterium | reverse complement strand
GCTTTTGCTCCGAAGATTCCGAACCTGATCGGAGGCTCGGCCGATCTGGCGCCATCCAACAAAACGCTCATTGAGGCTTCGACGGATTTCCAGAAAATGAGCCCGGAGGGTCGGAATCTGCGTTTCGGCGTGCGCGAGCACGCCATGGGCGGAATCTTAAACGGCCTGATCCTTCACTGCGGGCTTCGCCCTTATTGCGCCACGTTTCTGGTGTTTGCCGACTACATGAGGCCGGCCATCCGGCTTGCGGCATTAATGAAGCAGCCCGTGGTCTATATCTTTACCCATGACAGCATCTCCGTCGGAGAAGACGGTCCCACCCACCAGCCTGTCGAACAGTTGGCATCGCTCCGGGCGGTTCCCAACCTTACCGTTATCCGGCCTGCGGATGCCAACGAAACGGCTGCCGCCTGGCGATGTGCGATTATGAGCGCGGATTCGCCGGTTGCCCTTATCTTAAGCCGGCAAAAGCTGCCGGTCATTGACAGATCCAAATATGGCGCAGCGGATCAGTTGGAAAAAGGGGCCTATATCCTTGCGGATGCGGATCAGAACAGCAAAGAGAGCCCCGATTTAATCTTGATCGGGACCGGCGCCGAGGTCCATGTCTGCCTTGAGGCACGCGAGCGGCTGGCCGAGGCCGGGATTGCCGCCCGGGTGGTGAATATGGCCAGCTGGGAGCTGTTTGACCGGATGCCGAAAGATTACCGGGAGACGGTGCTGCCGCCGGCCGTGACCCGACGCATTGCCGTTGAAGCCGGGGTTCCGATGGGATGGGAGCGCTATATCGGGATGAATGGCGCAATGATAGGGATGCGCCGCTTCGGAGCTTCCGCCCCCGGCCCGGTGATGCTTGAGAAGTTCGGGTTTACCGCGGAGCATATCGTTGAAACTGCAAAAGAAGTCATGAGCGCTTCTTAAAAGAGAGCTCAGGCATGCAATAGCTGCTGTTCATAGGCGGAAATAAGGGTCATGGCGTCCCTGCGGGTCCTGATCTGTGTGGCGCGTCGCCGAAAATGCGCACTGGAAGCGAGACCCCGGGAAAACCATCCAAGTCGGCTTCGAAGCATTCGGCAGGCTTTCGGTTCCCCGTAGAGGGACATCAATTCATCCGCATACCGCCGCATCACTTCAAAGCGGATCGCGGTATCAACCGGCGGAACAGGGCGCTGATGTATCACAGCCAGGGCCTGGCTGAAAAACCAGGGGTTGCCGATCGCCGCCCTGCCGATCATGACGGCGTCGCAACCGGTTTTTTCCATCATGGCCAAAACATCGGTAGGCCGCCTGATGTCCCCGTTTCCAATGACGGGAAGGCTTAGCTGCTGTTTGACAGACTTAATCAGCGACCAGTCCGCTGTACCGCGAAAGCCCTGCCCTGCGGTCCGCGGATGGAGAGCTACCGCATCCACGCCGCAGTCCCGCGCAATGCCTGCAAGTGCAATGGCCTGGTTTCCTGAGGCATCCCAGCCGCTTCGCATCTTTATCGTAAGGGGAATTCGAAGGGCGGACCGCATGGCTTTGAGGATGGCCTCGGCCCGTGAAAGATCCTTCATCAAGGCGACTCCCGCTCCATTGCGGACCACCTTTTTTACGGAACAGCCAAAATTCACATCAATAATATCCGCTCCCAGGGATTCCACCCGGGCTGCGGCATCGGCCATGATTTCCGGATGCTGACCGAAGAGCTGTACGGCCAGCGGTTTTTCAACAGGCGACATTGCAAGCATCGCCCGGGTTTCTCCGGATCCGTAAAAAAGGCCGTTGGCGGATACCATTTCGCTTGTAACCATCGCGCACCCGGCCTCTTTGGCCATTATACGGAAGGGCATATGCGTGATCCCGGCCATTGGCGCCAGGATTAAAGGGTTGGCAAGCGTAATCGACCCGATTTTCATGAGTTCTGCGAAAAAACAAGGCATTGTGAAGCTGGACTGGCGTAGCAGAACAGGCAGTTGTGGCCGCACGGATGCTCCCTGTAAGAGCCGATATCCCATGATCTCGTGCAGCCGCAGCCCTGTTTGACCCGCTGGCCGGAGTCCCGGCGAAGAGAGGTGTGGCCGCCAAAGAGGGTCATCAGCAGTCTGCCGGAAATACATTCGCTCGAGCGAATGGTGGTGTCCCGCGGCAGCTCGGACATAACGCTTTTTTCACAGCAGGTATAGAGCGATATGCCGAGAGGTTTCAAGCGTTCGGCCATCCGTTCAAGTACCTGGACTTTTTGGTCCATGGGCGGATCCCGGAAAGAAAAGCCAGGCAGCGCGGCCAGCCGCCTTTTGATTTTCGGATAATGATCCATAAAACTCGTAATGCATCGCCTGATGCCCATTTGGCTTGCAGCCTCGGCAATTTTCGCGAAATCGTGAAGGTTGTTGGCGGGCTCGCCGCCAGGGAGGGTGAAAAAACAGACAGGGTCGAACCGCCAGTTGATGCATTCAGGCCCAAACCGCCGGCAAAGCCGGCCAAGGGTTTCCAGTCGCTGGTCCAGCGGGGGGATCTTCGGCTCAAGCCATTCGGATTCGGAATTGATTGTAAAATTAAAGAAAAGATTATAGCCCATCCCTGTTAAGGCCTCACCATAGCCGCGATCAAAAAACCGACTGAAATCCTTGGACCAGAATACAATCGAATGCACTGACTCGGGTATTGCAGGGACCCTTGATACACGCTGGTTGTAGGGATTGGTCACGTTAAAAACGCCTGCCCTGATTCCCTGCATGAACCAGTCCATATAAAAGGCGGGAATATCAGTGCGCCGGGAAGCGGAAAGGATTCGGGGGATATCGGGATCGACCGTCATTTATCTTTTTTAGGCTGCCGATCCCACAGGGAAACCACTTTGGCCTCCGGGCCAGTGTCCGTCTCCCCGGAGCTGTCTCCTTGACCGGCCCCCTTTTCGGAGCCGTTTTTCGGTTTTTCTACTTGAGGCACCGCTTCGGGAGGGGCTTCGACTTTTTCGAGCCGCATGCGGTTTCCGCCCATGGTAAATTCCTCTCCGTCGATATAGACGTCGCGCAGAATCCAGGTCGCTGTCTGAAGCGGAATCTGGAGCAGCAGTAATTTTACATGATACCAGTCTTTTTTGGCATCCGGTGAAATGGCCTCGATACGGGCGAAACTCACCGGCTTGTCTTCGTAATAGATTAAAACAATATCATTTTCCCTGGCCATATTCTTTTTCCCGTGCTGCTTCCGGAAACGTCCCTTGCCTGAACTATTGCCCATATTATATTATATAAGGATTTAAAACAACATGCAAGGGATGCGAAACCGGAGCCGCATCTAATGTGAAGCGGGGTTAATCTGAACTGCGGGGCGCCAGAAGCGTGCGTATCCAGTGGAAAAAAGAATTTCCTTTAAGATTTTCCCGGTCAATGGTGTCGATATCTTGCTGCAGGAGCACCGGGTCTGCAAACCATTCCGCCCGCTTGGCAAAAGGCTTCTGCGGATTCAGTGTTTTTACCACCCGGGCCGGGTTGCCCACGGCAATGGTGTTTTCGGGAATCGAGCGCACCACAACCGAACCCGCCCCGATGATGCTGTTATTCCCGATGGAAACGCCCTTGCAGATAATTGCACTGTCGCCGATCCAGACATTCTCTCCGATAGAAACCGCCTTTGCAGGACCGATCGTCCAAATGCGGTTGTAGATGCCGTGCCAATCGGCGTCCGTTATATATGCGTGGCTGGCCAGCATTGTATTATCTCCGATCCGGATGTGAGCCGCCGAACTGATACGAACACCCGGGCAGATCAGACAATAGTCCCCGATTTCAATACCGCCTTTGCCTGCCTCTTCCGGCCAGACCGTCAGCCGGATCTTTTTGTCGGCAGTGCTGAGTATATTGGCATGCTTGCCGATTTTGATGGGGCGGCCGAAGACCTCGATATTCCAGGGCTGGATCACCGTAAAGCCCGGTCCGAGGCGGTCGAGCTGGGGGGCCAGGAAATGCCTGGCGTAGACCTGCTGGAATTTCAGATACGTCTTCTTTAAGTAATAGGGCCTGTGGTCTCTTCGCAAGGCAGAGCCTTATTTCAGATATGCAACGAATTCTGCGGTGTTCCAGAAGTCGTGGTTGAACAGACCGGCGGCGGGCGTCATTTGATACAAGGCATCTGCGGCCATAATGACCACTGCGTTTGTCCACGAAATTTTGTCCTCCGGCCAGATCACCATGTCCGGATAGGTAAACCCGCACCAGTAAGAACCATCTTCAAACTTCCAGTCAATTAACCAGTTGAAGACAATGCCGGCGATTTTCCGTCTGCCCATGGCGGCCAACGCCAGTACCAGTTCACAGGTTTCCGCAATGGTTATCCAGGGTCTGTCAGAAACGCATAAAACCCCCATTCCCTCAACCACAAATTTTTTCCATTGCTGATCGATCCGCTCGCTTGCGGCATCTCCTGTTACAGCACCTGATAGAACCGGATAGAACCAGTCCATTGAGTAACGGGATTTGGTCATGTTGAAAAGATGATAGCCGTCGCGAATGGCCTCGCCCAGATTCATCCATGCGGTTTTCCACACCGGCTTTTCTTTTTCCAAAAGGCCGGCGATGGAGAGCGCACATTTAAAGCTCATATAAATGGAGCTGGATCCGGTCAACAGCGCCATGGGATCAATTTCCAGATCCGGGCTTTTGGCCCAGTAGATCTCGCCTGTCGGGGCCTGGAGACTCACTGCAAAATTAATGGCCGCCTCCACCGTCGGCCACATCTGACGCAAAAAGTCAATATCCCGGGTGATCAGGTAATAGTGCAAAAGACCGACGGCAATGTAGGAGGACAGATTGGTTTCCCGGGTTCGGTCCAGGGGCTCGCCCTTCATGTAGGTGGCGTACCAGCTGCCGTCCGGGAGCTGCATTTGCGCCAGCCACTCGTAGGCGGCCCTCGCTTCAGCGATATAACCGCAAATCGCCAAACCCATGGCAGCTTCAACAAGATCCCAGGGATCGGTTTTACCGCCCCGGCTCCATGGAATCTCCCCCGTTTCTTTTTGTAAATCCGCAATCAGTAAAGCGATGGTTTCGATATCCACCGAAACCGCCGGCTTCCTCCATTCTACCTCCGGCTTCATAGCTTCTCCACGCTCCGTCTCTGTTGACCCCTTGTTCCTGGCGGCATCCATGGCCGGGAAACCTGAACGTTGCTCGAATTATCAAATAAATGTTTATTTATGCCATAACCAGTATAGAGAAGCAAGTAATTTCGGTTAATTCAATCAGGTTAACGGATATTCGGCATCAACGTCCATTTAATCGCCCATTCATTGCTGTTTTCCAGTCGATCCAGGCATACGATGCCGCCGTTCTGGAATTTCATGACGGTAATATCCGGATTCCCGGCGACAAGGTAGCTGGTCAGGCGCTCCATAAACGGCAGGTGGCCGACCAGCATCAGGTTTCGGCCAGCCTCGACGGATTGGGCAATGGGCACCACATCATCAAGGGCTTTGATGCCATTCATCTCTCCGACCCGGTCGGCCGCGTTCAGATGCCGGGCGAAAATTTCCGCAGTCTGAAGGGCCCGTTTTTTGCCGCTGTGCCTGATTTCCGCGATTTGAACCGCATAATTGGCCGCAGTTTGGGCAATCCGTTCAACTTCCGCAATGCCTTCGTCGGAAAGCGGCTGCTCCGGATTGACATCCTTTTTTAAGTTCTTGCCGTGCTGGACTAAAAACAGTGCCATACAAACCTCCCTTTAATCGAGTATTATATAAATATATAAACAATTAAACAGGTTCTGCAAACATTAATGGCAGGGGCTGAAATCGATCTCATGTTTGTGCTTCCTCCCGGCGGCAGAGCCTCTCTTTCTGCCGGATGAAGAACCGTCTGATATCGCAGCAGCAAGGCAATGACAAGCGTTAAAAGATCCTTGACGGAAACTTTTAAGTGGCATAGGTATAAAAGATTATTTAGACTTGAAAGGAGATAGAATTATAATGGCCTATACGATTGCGCTGGCGGGAAAAGGCGGCACCGGAAAAACAACCCTTGCCGGACTGTTGATTAAGTACATGGTAAAACACAAGAAAACTCCGATTCTGGCTGTTGATGCGGACTCCAATTATAATTTCAATGAGGTCCTCGGCCTGGATGTGCCGGACACCCTGGGCAATGCGAGGGAAGATATGAAAAAGGGAGTTGTGCCCAACGGAATGACCAAGGATGTGTTCATGACCATGCGAATGGAGGAGGCGGTTATTGAAACGGGCGATTACGATCTCATCGTGATGGGTCAGCCTGAAGGGGCGGGCTGTTACTGTGCGGCCAATTCCCTCCTGACCCTTTCTCTGGAACGCCTTACGTCCAATTATCCATATATCGTAATGGATAATGAGGCCGGCATGGAACATATCAGCCGATTGACAACCCGGAATGTGAACATCCTCCTGATTGTCACCGATGCTTCAAGGCGGGGGCTACAGGCCGCCCTTCGTATCAATGAACTGGCAAAAGAGTTAAATATAGGCGTCGAACGGGCCTGTTTGATTTTTAATCAAGCCAAGAATGAGGTGCCTGAAAAGGTCGTGCGGATGGTTTCCGATGCCGGGCTTGAACTGCTGGGGGCAGTGCCGGAAGATACCGATATCTATGAGTATGATTTTGAGGGAACGCCCATTGTTGATTTACCCGAGGACGCCGTGTCGGTAAGTTCCGCTTTTGCCTTGTTCGAAAAATTGTTTTAGCTGAAAACGGGTGTTGCCGGTTTTTATGACGCATCTGGTGAAACATAACAAATCCACGCAAAGGCAGACCGGCATGCCCTATCCCTATCTTTATATTTATTACATAGCAGGCCGGGTCTCCGCCCATGACGAAAGATTTTTGGGATCTTCGTTTATCGGTAACTGGCAGGAGGGCGACACGGCCTTTTTATTTTTTACTGAACCGGCTGATGAAGCGGTGTCAGCACTTCTGGTCGACCAGCCGGCACTGTCTCTGACCGATCGCTTTGAGATGAGCTACGAGGCTTGGCACGGGGGGAGCATTTCGCCCTTCACAGCCGGGCCGTTTCGGATCATGCCGCCATGGTCGGAAACCGCGGCCGAGCCGAATAGAGAACAGATTCTTCTTGACCCCGGAGTGGTTTTCGGCGCGGGCAATCATCCGACCACGCGGCACTGCCTCTTTGCGCTGCAATGGCTGATGCACCGGGAGCCGATACAAAGCGTCCTTGATCTGGGCGCAGGAACCGGCCTGCTGGCCATCGCATCAGCCCGGCTCGGAGCCCAAACCGCTCTGGCTGTGGATAACAACTTTCTTGCGGCACGCACCACGGCGGACAACATCCGGCACAATCGGCTGGAAGACCGGTACTTCGGGG
>JAGYOT010000086.1 GCA_018399455.1 Desulfobacterales bacterium | reverse complement strand
CCCTGATGCGACAGAGGAGCAGGCGCAAAATTTGGTTGAAATGATGTCTGAAGTGCCTGTGGTGACCATCGGTTTCGGCGCGGTTGCCGGTATCGGGGCGGTATACATGGTGCAGAGTCACTTTTCCGTCATGATCAGGGGCAAAACTCAGGTCTTTGTCGGAGGCCCGCCCCTGGTAAAATGGGCTTTTCAGGAAAACATCAGCAAGGAAGAACTGGGAGGGTATCAAATTCATACACGAAAATCCGGAGTTGTTGACAATGAGGCGGAGAGCGAGGAAGACGCCCTCAGTCAGGCAAAAAAGTTCTTGTCCTATCTGCCCTCCCATGTATGGGAAATGCCGAAACGGAATATGAGCCTCAATGATACGCCTGGCCGCCGGGAAGAAGAACTGATCTAGATAATCCCGAAAGACAAAAAGAAAGATTATGACGTCAGAAGGATCCTGAAGCTTGTCCTTGATACAGACTCCATATTTGAAATCGGCAGGCACTATGCACAATCCCAGATTACCGCCCTGGCCCGGCTGAACGGTTACCCGGTAGGGGTTCTCGCCAATGACTGCCGGCATGCGGCGGGGGCCTTTGACTACCAGGTCGGGAGCAAATTCCAGCGCTTTATTGATATGTGCGACACCTTCCATCTGCCGTTAGTTAATTTTGTGGATCAACCGGGCTTTGCAATAGGCAAAGAAAACGAGGAAGAAGGCAATGCGCGAAAAGGCGTCCGTGCCAGTTTTGCTATCGTACAGGCGACGGTCCCCAATGCAGTTATCTATTTGCGCCGCTGTTTCGGGGCTGCCGGTACCATGCAGAAAAGTGCGATGCAGTTTTCATGGCGCTATGCATGGCCGTCTGCGGTCTGGGGCAATATTCCTGTGGAGGGAGGCGTCTACGCCGCACATCATCAGGAAATACAGTCAGCAGAAGACCCAATGGCAGCACTGAATGAGCTGCAGATCAAATACCAGGCAATTGCATCACCGTTTCGGACGGCCGAGGCATTCGGGATCGAAGACATAATAGATCCCAGGGATACCAGAATACGATTATGCGAATGGATTGAAATGGCCTATGAAGCCGAGAAAACGAATTTAGGCATAAAAAAACGGGGAATGCGCTGTTAACCGGGTTTTAACCGGATAATCATTTTAGTCTGCGGTTATGGAGGAAAGACATGGATATCAGATCAGAAATCATGAGAAGAAATCCCCTGGGAGACATATTAAGAAAAAACGCCAGCAGGTTTCCTGAAAAGACGGCCATAACCTGCTACCTCCCGGGAAAAAGCGATGGTGACGGCTCAGAAATGACCTTTAAGGAATTAAATGCCGCCGCCAACCGTTTTGCCCGCGGCGTCTTTGCACAAGGGCTAAAGGAGGGGGACGTTGCCGCAGTCTTCTGTCATAATTGCATGGAGTTTATGGTTATCGTCTGGGGGCTTTTGAAGGCCAATATCACAGCTACCTTTATTAACACCAACTATGTCGAGGATGAACTCATATATCAGGTCAATCATTCGGATGCAAAAATTCTGTTCGTCGATGACGGGTTAATCGAAATCGTTTCAAGGTCAAAAGATCAAATGAAACAGATTCAGCAGTTCGGATACATCAACCTGAACAACACCCCTGTACCGGAAACATGGCTGAATGTAGAAGCATTGTACGATGAAAAATACTCCGCCGAGGAGCTTGAGATTCAAATAGACAGTGAGGATACCGCCTTCCGCTTATATACGAGCGGCACCACATCGCGTCCAAAGGGAATCGATTTATCGCACAGCAACCTTGAATGCAACTGCCGCAGCTGGTCCGGGAGTAAAGGCGTCGGCATCGAATTCGATTCTGTGATGGGGATGTTTCTTCCCCTCTATCACAGCGGCATCGTTGTTCCCTTGTCAGGCCTTTGTGTGGGGGCGCACTTAGTGCTTGGTTCCATAAGCGAAGACCCAATGGGTGTGTTAGACATCCTTGAAAAAGAAAAAATTGAGTGGACCGGATTTCCGGTTACCCTGTTCGCAAGGCTGATCGATTCGCCGCTGGCGGACAAGTTAAAGTCTGTTAAAAACGCATTGTGGTTTGGCGGCGCCATGCCGCTTGGTGTATTAAGAAAGTGGCTGGATCGATACCCTGAGCTGACCCTTATCGCCCAGTGGAGCCAGACCGAATGCCTTGTTGGCACGAATGTAAAAATAAACAGAGACAGTGAATTCCCGAAAGAAGGCAGCATTATCGGCAAGCCCTATCAGGATACCGAGCTTAAACTTGTCGATGAAAACGACATGGAGGTTGAAGCAGGCACGCCGGGAGAGATCGCCATGCGGAGCCCGGCTGTCATGAAGGGCTTTTATAAAAATCAGGAAGCAACTGAGGCTGCATTCAAAAATGGATGGCATCACACCGGCGATGTTGCCTACCGGGATGAGACCGGCATGTACTTCTTTGTCGATCGGCTCAAAGATATGATTAAAACCGGAGGCGTCAATGTTTCGCCAATGGAGGTTGAAATCACCATCGGCAAAATGGAGGGTATTGCCGAGGTGGCGGTGTTTGGCGTATTTCATCCCGACTGGATTGAGGCGATTGCCGCCGCAGTTGTCAAAAAGGACCCCAACCTGTCGGAGCAGGACGTCATCGAGTACTGCAAGGGAAAAATGGCCAACTTTAAAGTCCCCAAGAAAATCATTTTTCTGGATCAACTTCCCTTAAGTCATATTGGCAAGGTTTTGAGAAAAAATTTAAGAGAAACGTATCAGGATCTCTTCACAAAAGCAGATTAAACCTAAAACCAAGGAGGGAGCTGTCATGGATGGAAATATTCGTTTTTTCCCGGAAAAATTAAACTGGATGAGCGAGGAGGAGCGCAAAGCACACAAGGAGGCGCTGCTGCGCAGCCACATCCGCTATATGTACGATAATTCGCCGGAGTTTTACCAGGTCAAATTAAATGATTGCGGCGCCCGGCCCGAGGACATCCGCACTATCGAGGATCTTAGAAAACTGCCGGTCATTATGGACAAGGACGCTGAGCGGCAGAGCATGGAAACCTCACTTGAAAAATACGGTCATCCCTTCGGCCTTCACGCCTGCTGCGATCCGGCGGATGTTATCAGTACGGGCGGTACGTCCGGGACCACCGGCCATCCCACCTATCCCTACAGCCAGACTGCGCAGGATTTGTATGAGTCGAGCGGGATGCTGGGCTGGATGCATGAAATTTTAGGGCTCGGCCGCGGCGATCGGGCTTTTTTCCTTTTTCCGCTGGGGGTTTATGCCACTTCCGCAATTTTGCCGGGCCTGCGGCGGGCAGGCATTCTTCCCCTTGATCTCGACATCCGCCTGGGCACTCAGCCCGCCCTGGAACTCATCAAGTGGACCCGTCCCACTTTCTGGTGGACCGGACCGACCATTTGTCATTTCTTCATTGAGCTTTTTAAGAAAAATCTGAACATGGACCCAAGGGATCTTGGGTTTAAGTGTCTGCTGATGACCGGAGAGCTGGGCGTGGGAATCCCGGACTTTAAAAAATCCATCGAAGACGCCTATGGCTGCCGCTTGTATGATTTCTGGGGGCCTTCCTTAACGTCTGTTTCCATATCCTGCAACTGCGATGAATACTATGGCCTGCACAATTTTGGAGATGACTGGGATATCTCCTATGAGGACCTGGTCGATCCCACCACCCGGGAGCCCATCGAGGTCAAAGACGGGGCTGTGGGCGAAGTGGTGGTCACTCATCTGAAAAAGCAGGCTTCTCCATACCTCCGCTATGCCACGGGCGACATCATTGAACTTGCCACCACCGAGTGCCCTGGCTGCGGCTTCAAGGGTTATCGGGCCAGGGTGGTCGGCCGGGCCGACGATATGCTGACCGTCAAAGGAGTTAATGTTTTCGGCCGCACCATCAAGGAAACCCTGCAGAAGTTCACCCCCCGGGTGACGGGCCGGATGCGGATCATCAAAGAAGATCCGTCACCCCGTGTTACCACTCTCAAACTGAAAGTGGAGTATGGTCCCGACATGGAAACCGGGCAGCTGGACGCGCTTGCGCAGGAAATCAAGTCCGATATGAAAATCAATCTGCGCGTCAACCCTCAGATCGAGTGGACGGAGCCGGAGTCCCTTCAGACGGCTTCGCACAAGCAGCCCATGTTTGAAAAACGCTATTAATCCGCATTGAACCCAGGCCCCGGCAATGCGGAAGCGTTTTAAAAAGCGCTTGACAAAACAATTATGCCGGGATGAGGATGTAACCGATAAAAAACCGGCAAACCATCAGGAGGATCCCATATGGTAAAGCTAAATTTTGACGAAAACAAGTGTCTGGCATGCGAGACGCGCGACTGCCTGACCAAATGCCAGTACCTGGACATGGATGCTGAGGAAGCCGGGGCTGAAATGGAAAAAATCATTGCCGGCAAGGACTCCCGTGTGCTCCATGAGTGCCGGACCTGCTATGCCTGCGAGGAGTACTGCCCCATGGGCAACCACCCGTTCTATCTCATCGTCCAGCGCCAGGAGGAGTTAAACATTCCGCCGCTGCCGGAGCCGATTATCAAGCAGGGCGTGCAGCTGGGAATCCCCTTCCGGGGGGATCCGGAAATCGAAGAAATAGGGGGACGGGTGCTCAACATGGGCGTTTTCAGCCCGCTTACCCATCTCGCCCGGGGAAAACTCTTCGAAGGGCTCACCCTCATGTCCACGGACAGCCGGAAGATGCACCATTTTTTCTGCCAGCTGATGTATCTGCATTTTGCCCGGACTTCGGTCATTAACGAGCGTCTGCCCGCCGTTATTGATACCATCCTTGCCTACAAGCCCACCGAGGTGGTCCATTTCCATGATGAATGCTACGGCGCCTACACATCCTATGCCCCGGCCTTCGGCATCGAGGTGCCGTTTAAATCCATCCACCTGTTCGAGCATCTTTACCACCGCCTGCTCGAGCTAAAAGATCAGATCCGGCCCCTGAATTACAAGGTGGCCTATCAGCGGCCCTGCTCGTCGCGGCTGTCGCCGGACGGCCATGCCTATGTGGACAAGATCTTCGACCTGGTCGGGGTCAAGCACGTGGAGCGCGAATACGTGGATGAAAATGCGCTCTGCTGCGGCAGTACCATTCTGTCCCAGCGCCAGGAGGGCAGCCGCCGCTACTGCCTGGAACTTCAAAAGAAAAACATCGCGGACATGAAGCAGGCCGGGGCGGAACTCTGCATTTTCAACTGCCCGGCATGCATGCAAACCATTGGAAAACAGGTCGCTGAAAACGGTATCATGCCCATCTGGATGAGCGATCTCTGCCGGATGGCCATCGGCGAAAAACCTGATTGAGGAGGAACATGAATGGATTCGATTTATAAGGCACTGGTGGACATTGTTGGCGAAGACTACGTGTCGAATCAGAAAGAGGAGCTTTTCACCTATTCCAAGGACCTTGGCACATCCGAGCCCCAGTGGCCGAATTATGTGGCCGCCCCCAAAACCGCGGACGAGGTGAGCCGGATTGTCAAACTCGCAAACGAACAGAACGTGGCAGTGGTCCCTCTGGGCGGAGGGATGTCGCTGGCGGGTCTTGCCCTTCCCCTGAAAGGGGGTATTGAAATGGATCTAAAACGGATGGACCGGATCCTGGAGCTCAACGTCAAGGACCGCTACGTTTTACTTGAAGCCGGTACCTCCCAGGGCAAGCTGACCGCCTATCTTCACAGGCACGCGCCCAACCTGATGCATTCGGAGCCCGGCGCCCCGCCTGCGGCCACCATCGGCGGCAACCTGGCCATTCACGGCCAGGGCGACCTGGGCCACCCTTACGGGTTCAACTCGGACATGATAAACGGCCTGGAAGTGGTGCTTCCCACGGGCGAGATCTGCCGGTTCGGCTCCTGCGCCCTTGGGAATGACTGGTACACCATGCACCCCCTGCCGGATGTGAGTCTTTTCATGGGTTGGAGCGGTTCCACCGGCATTATCACCAAGGTTTCGCTCAGGCTGTTTCCCTGCAAAAAAATCAATGAACAGGATATATTTCTTTTAGAAGACGAGGAGCTGGTTCCGGAGGTTCTTTATGAACTCACCCACGTTGGCATGGCCGAAGACATGATGGTGGTGAGCCAGGAAATCCCGCCCCCCTTTAACCGGCTCCATTATGTGATGGTCAATATCGCCGGCGATACCAGGGATGAACTGGAATTTAAGCGGCAGCTCATGTTTGACGGCAAACTGGCGGAATACATCAAAGACGGCAGGGGCGGCATCGGGGCCGCTGGCATGGATATTGAGCGGCCGGTGATCAGCAAGACCTCGGACTGGCGGAAAGGCGGCGGGTTTGAATACGTGGGCGCCATTGTGCCGGTTACGTCCTACCCGCAATGCTATCGGCACGGCGTGGAGGTCTCCGCCCGCCACGGCATCCCCTATACCACCCTGGGCCGGGTGCTGGGCACGGGCCACAGCATGATGTTTTCCTGGACCTTTGCATTCAACCGGGCCGATGAGGATACGGTCCGGCACTCCAGGGAGGCGCTTCACGAGACCGATGAGGCGGTCCTCAAAATGGGCGGCACCCTGTGGAAGCCGGCCGTGTTCGGCCAGAAGCTGGTTATGAAACAGATGGATGAAGGCACGCTTCAGGTGATGAAAAAGGTGAAGCACATGCTGGATCCCAACGGCATTATGAACCCCGGAAACTGGGAGGTGGCCTGATGGCGCTCGCGCAATACAAATACATGGATACCATCCACCGCTGTTTTAGATGCGGCTACTGCAAATTTCCCCAGGATTGGGAAGATGTGGACAACTGCCCCGCTTACGCCAGGCACCGGCTGGAAAGCTATTCCAACGGCGGCAGGCTCTGGCTGATCCGGGCCTGGATCACCGGCGAGCTTGAGTGGTCCGAGCATCTGGCCGATATCGTATACGCCTGCGTGGCCTGCAAGAACTGCGAAGAAAAATGTCCACTGTCGTTCTCCGATGAGATCATCAACATGGTGGTGGCGGCCAGGAACGAAATGGTGGAGCAGGGCCTGGTGCCGCCTCCGGTGAAAAAATATCTGGAAAACGTCCAGCTCCACGGCAACCCATACGGAATTGGGGCCAAAAAGCGAAGCCAATGGATGGGCGAGCTTTCCGTGCCGCCCTATAAGGACCAGGAATATCTTTACTTCGTGGGATCTGAAGGCGCCTACGACTCGCGGGCCCAGCTGGCGGCGCGTTCCCTTGCCGAGCTGCTGGAAAAGGCCGGCGTCTCCTTCGGTGTCATGGGAAATGAGGAAACCGATGACGGCAACGAAGTGGAGCTTTTGGGCGAAGACGCGCTGGCCGAGATGCTGGCGGAAAAAAACATCGCCCGATTCA
>JAGYOT010000085.1 GCA_018399455.1 Desulfobacterales bacterium | reverse complement strand
TGGAGCGGTTTCTTTTCCTGCTCCGGATTCGTTCCAATTCAGATAAAATTATGAACCAGATTATGGGCTTTATTCAAAAGGAAAACTGGGAAGAAGCCAGAACCTATTGCCGGAAAAACAAGCGCTTTCCTACCTGCAATGTCCTGGGCACCATGTTCGCCCATCTCGGCATAACCCGGGAGGCCATGGAAAACGCTATACAGGAGGCAGTCCTGAGGCAGGTTCCCCGTCTCGAGCGTTTTGTCGCCACTCTAAGTATTCTGGCGGCAGTAGCCCCCCTCCTGGGGCTTTTGGGCACGGTGACCGGTATGATTAACACGTTCCAGGTCATCACCCTTTTCGGCACCGGAGATCCAAAACTGATGTCCGGAGGAATTTCCGAAGCCCTGGTTACCACTCAGCTTGGCCTGGCCGTGGCCATTCCGATCATGTTGATTCACCATTTTCTGGAACGCCGGGTGGATAAAATTCTGGGCGATATCGAGGAAAAAGGCAACCGGGTCACGGTTGAACTGCTTAAAAAGGGTGCCATTAAAGAAGGAGCGGCGTAATCCATGTTTTATGACCTTTTAACGGGCACATATGATTATTTGCAGAGCGGCGGCGGGGTAATCGTTCCGCTGGTTATCGTGTCTGTATGGATGTGGGCGCTCATTCTGAAAAAGGGGCTTCAGTTTTACCGCTGGCGCAGAAAAGAGCAGTCCGTGCTGGATTGTTATAAAAACTACGGGAATTCTGAATTTGTTGCTGCCCCCTGGCAGATGGCCATACTCAAGGAGGTAATGACCTATAAACAGTCCGATCTGGACCCGGACAAGAAGTCGCTCGCCCGGATCCAGCGGCCGCATCATATGGAACTGAACAAGCATATCAATACGATCCTGGTGCTGGCAGCGATCGCCCCGCTGCTGGGACTTCTGGGAACCGTGGCCGGCATGATCAAGACCTTTGACGTCATTGCGTTTTTCGGTTCCGGTAATGCAAAGGCCATGGCCGGCGGCATTTCTGAGGCGTTGATCACCACGCAAACGGGTTTGATTGTGGCGGTGCCGGGGCTCATCCTGGGGAATTTTCTAAGCCGCCGGGCTCAGCGTATCAGCGTCCGGATGGAGCGGTTCAGCATTGGGCTGGTTGAAGAAACATGAAGGAGCAGACGGATAAGGGATTATGGAAGGCATTCGCAACATACGCAATCGACGCTCCGGCGCCCCGGAGATCAATATGGCACCGCTTCTGGATATGGTTTTTATCCTGCTGATTTTTTTTCTGGTGACGACCAGTTTTGTGAAAGAGGCGGGCGTGGATGTGGAGCGGCCGGTGGCCAAGTCGGCCGCAACCAAGGCCGCAACCAATATGATCATTGGTATTGACAAGGACGGCAGTGTCTTTATGCAGGGCAAGCGCGTGGATGTTCGATCCGTTCAACCCCGCATGAAGCAGTATGTCATGGAAACTCCCAAAGGATCCGTGGTCATCGCGGCAGACAAGCAGAGCACCACCAATACACTGATTCAGGTTCTGGACGGCTGCCGGCTGGCGGGAGTCAAAAACATCAGTATTGCCGCCCGCAAACCCAAATCCTGAGGCTGCCAGACATGACTGCTTCGGCCATACACGAAAATATCAATGATACCATCATCATTATTGTTGTGACAGCGCTTATCAATGCGCTTTTGTTTATGATGATCCCGCTGCTGGCGGAGACTAAGCGGGCTCAGCATGATTACGGCGAACCCGTAACGGCAGTTACCATGCAGAAACCACAGCATTTCGAGCAGGAGGAGGAATCGCCGGAACAGGAAATCAAGGATGAAGATCTCAGCAAGCTGCCGGATAAGGCCGCAATGCCCGATGAGCAGAGCCCGCCGCCCAGACCTGAAATGAACCTTCAAGTACCTGAATTTGAGTTAAATACCGACTTTGCTGAAGGCCAGGGCCTGGCAGTGGCCGTGCCAAATCCGGTCAAGGATCTGGATGAGATGGTCTTCAATATGAGCGATCTGGATCACAAGCCGCGGATCATCAACCGGATTCAGCCGATCTATCCCGCTCAAGCCCGGCGCAAGGAAATCAATGGCCGGGTGATGCTTCGCTTCGTTGTCGATCGTGAGGGGAGGGTGCGAAACGTTAAGGTGGTTCGGGCCAGACCTGAAGGGATCTTTGAAGAAAACGCCATAGAGGCGGTTCGTAAATGGCGGTTCAAACCTGGTTATTTCAGCGGGGAGCCGGTTAATACAAGGGTGACCGTCCCCATCAAATTTGAAATGTGACGGCTGGATGGGCCGTTTATACAAACCAAAACAAGAAAGCGGGGGTTATGACCATGAAACAGAATAAGATAATGCCGGCTTGGGCGCTGATGATCGCTCTTTTTGTCGCGGCCGCGTTGATGCCAGCCCCGGCTGATGCGGCTGAGAAACCCCGACGGTTGTCGCCGGCCACCCGGAGCGCGCTGGTTAAGTCTCAGGAGGCGCTTGATCAGGAGCAATATCAGAAGGCGCGGGAGATCCTTTCGGCCTATTTGAAAGATCATGCCCAGGAAGCACGGGCCGAAGTCTACTGGCTTTTAGGAAACACCTGGTTCCTGCAGGATAACCTGGATCAGGCCTGCACTAGCTATCGAAGGGGACTGACCTGTTTTCCGAAAAATGCCTCCCTTCACCAGAACTATGCGGTGGCATGCTATCTGAACCGGGATTTCGGGGCAGCCGGCGATCATTTTGTCAAAGCCTTCGAACTGGAAAGTGAAAACCCCGATATCAGCCTTTTGTTCAAGGCCGGATCCTCTTATTACAATGCGGAAAATTTTTCCAGGGCCAAACAGACCCTCTCCCGGCTGATCGGCTCCGCAGCAGAGGTAAAACCGGAGTGGCGGAAACTGCTGGTTCATACGCATGTGTCGCTTGAGGATTGGGATGCGGCCGAAACCGCACTCACGCCCCTTTTGGAAAGTGATCGGGATAATCCGGATTACTGGAAGCTTCTGGCCAAACTGCATTTAAACCGAGACGACTACAAAAGCGCGGCGACCGCCCTGACTGTCGCCTACGAGATTGATTCTGCAAAACCGCAATCATGGGATAATCTGGCAGAGATGTATTTTTATTTAAACGCCCCGCTCAAGGCCGCTCGTTGTATTGAAAAAGGCTATGGCGACAGTTTAAGCCCCGCGCAGTATGAAAAGCTTGCCAGAGCCTATGCCCGGGCGCTTCGATATGCAACGGCGGTGACATACATTGACAAAGCCATTGATAAGGAGCCGACAACCGGGCGTTACAAGATGCGGGCCGATTTTTACTACAGGAATCGTCAGTTCCAGAAGGCCCTGGATTCCTTTGAAACCGTTATCAGGCATGACCCCGAAGATGACCGGGCGCATTTGATGATGGGTTTTTGTGCGATGGAGCTGGACAAATGGGATCTGGCTCAGAGGGCCTTTTCAGGTGCCTCCAAATCCGGGGCATACGGTTTTTGGGCAAAATCCGCCCTTGCGCTGGTGGATGATTTAATAGACGCGAAGAAAGCGGCGCAGCAGAGCGGGATTAAATTGTCAATGCGATAACTTCCTCTTGTTGGTTTATATCCGGATGGTTATATAAAATAAGCGGCGGATGACCGGGTTGGGCTTTTTTAGCCCTTATCGAAGAATCTAATTGTTGCTATCGTAATCAAAGTTTGATACCTTTTTTTTCACTTTTATATTAAGGCGTCATCTGTGTGAATCCACCTCTTGATGCTTACCCCGATTCATCTTGTTCATATTGGAGGGCTGTAATGAGAAAAAAGATTGTTTTAATCGGATGTGTCTGTTTTGTGGCGGTATGTTTTTTATCCCTCACCGGCTGCATGGAGTCTATGGTCAAGCCTACAGCTACTACCGACACCGGCTCGGAAATGCAGCTGCCGCCGTATAACGGACCCAAGGCAAAAGTTGCGGTTGCGGATTTTGAATGGAAAGTGGGGGGCAGCGGCGGACAAACCACCATCACCGGCATGGGCGGCCAGCCCATCACTATCTCCCACTCCAGACAGCACGGTTATACGACGGGCCTGCGGGACATGTTGACCACCACGATGGTTCAATCCAAGAGATACCGGGTGTTGGAGCGGCAGAACATCTCTTCTTTGCAGCAGGAAATGTCCCTTTCCGAACAGGGCTACTCTGACAAAAGCGGCATTAAAAGAGGCGGTATCAAGGGCGCGGATCTTCTCATCATGGGGGCGGTCACCGGCTGGGATCCGGGCTCCTCCGGCGTCGGCGGTGGCATCGGGGGCGGCACCCTGGGCAAGCTTGCAGGTGTTATGGGCTCGATGAAAAAGTCAAAAATGGCCATGGATATTCGTCTGGTTGATACCCGGACCTCTGAGGTGCTCTCCGCCACCCGTGTTGAAGGTGAAGCCAAAGACGTCAATCTTGGGGCTCTGGCCGGTATCGCCGGGGGCTCCGGCGCCATGGGCGGTGGTCTTGGTGCATATGCCAAAACGCCGATGGAAAAGGCGATTCGGACCTGCATCTATAATGCGGTCAAATACATTACCGAAAACACCCCTGAGGAATACATGAAGTATTGATCCCTCGGCGGATAACAGCATTGCAATCATCCCGCCGCGGCAATATGGGTAAAAAGCCCCGGGCGTTGCCTATCAAGCAGCAAACCGGGGCTTTTTTTGTTTTTACGGGGTCATTTCATAGGCATCCTTGAGCGCGTAGACGTGGTTTGCCAGGAAACGTTCAAAGCGGGCCTCGTCCACCACGGGCTTTCTAAGCATCTTAAGGCACATCTCCTGCTGTTTCTCGCTGCTGTCGCGCTTGGAAAAGACCTCCAGCGCATGCCGGGAAAAGTCCCTGACCATGAAATCGAAGATCTGCTCGAGAAGGTCGGAGTCGAAGCCTTCCATGTTGTATTTTTCAATAATGAGCTGACCGTAGGCCACCAGCGTAAATATTTCGCCGATGGTGAGAAGGAAATCAATATTTTTGGCCTGCTCTTTTGAAGGGGCGGCCTGGAGCAGAAATTCGGTAAAGGCCTGTATCTGTTTTTTGAAGATAGTGATGTTTGGGGTGTCAACACTATTGTAAGCGATATGGTAGTCGTGGAACCGGATTTTCCCCAGACCTTTGGTGGGGCCCTGGTTAAACAGAAAGTCATCGTTTGCCGCATCATCCCGCTTTGGGATCTCGGGGAATTCGGCCGGGTTGAAGAAGTAGTTGGCCATGAACTTGATGATCAGAGCCATATTGACATGAACCGTGCCTTCAAGTTTGGGCAGAGAGCGAATGTCTTTTGCCGCCATTTCAAAATACACGTCTTTTTCAAAGCCCCGGGCGGCAATCACATCCCAGAGCATGTTGATAACCGCTTCGCCCTCGGTGGGCACCTTCATCTTGACCATCGGATTGTAAAGGAGGTAGCGCCGATCTCCGGCAGACGCGGAGCGCATATAGTCGGTGGCCCGCTGGGAAAAAAGCTTCATCGCGGCCAGCCGGGCGTAGGAATCGACAAACAGCTGCTTGATGTGGGGGAAATCAGTTACAAACCTGCCGTAGAGATTACGGTGGCTTGCGTGATTTAAGGCCTCATAGAAGGCATGGGTACAGATGCCGATGGCCCCCCAGCCCAGATTGAATTTGCCTACGTTGACGGTATTGAGCGCCGCATCCCAGGCTTCCCTGCCGTATTCCAGGATGTCAGCATCGGTTAGGGGATAGCTGTTCAAGGCGTATTCGGCCACGTAACCCTCCCAGTCCACCACGTTCTGGATGAGGTCATAGTTTTCGTGTTCCGGGCTGACGGCAAAAAAAACATATTCATCAGTCTCCGAGTCTTTGCCGAAGGTGGAGACAAGGGCGGCCTGGTTGCCGTTTCCAATATAGTATTTGCCCCCGTCTGCAACGTACTTCCCCTTTCCTAAAGGGGTCAGGCTCATCTCCGATGAATAGAGGTCCGCCCCATGGCTGCGTTCGGACAGACCGAAGGCAAAGATTCCTCCTTCCCTCAGGAGATTTGCGGTTTTTTGTTTAATGGCCTCGTTTTTGCTCATCCAGATGGGACCAAGCCCCAGGATGGTGACCTGCCAGGCATACCAGTGCGAGAGGTTGTAGAAGCCCAGGATTTCGTTGAAATCACAGTTCCGGAAGCTATCCCAGCGCGCATCAGAATCCTCCCCGGCATAGGAAGAGGGAGTGAGAAGTTTGGCAAACACTTGGTTTTCTTTTAGAAACCCGATAAAATCTTCATACCAGCGGCGCTCGTGGTGGGCTTCTTTGAGCCTGGCTTTTCCCTTGGCTTCAAAAAAGGCAACGGTTTTTTGCATCAGTTCCCGGGATGCCGGATCCAGATGCGCAAACGTTTCGGTCTTCGGGTTAAGCAGCATGGGTGTCCTCCTTTGTTTGGATAATGATGGCGGTTTTCATCGGTATTAATCTAGTTTGTATACTAACTATATGGCTGCATATCCCTTTCCCGGAGCGCAGCCCAATGCGGTTGGCTCCTTACTTGAGGCGGGCTAAATCATATCGCGCAGAAATCGCTTAAAGAGGATCCGCTCTTCCGGAGTAAACCGCTCCAGGATTTCCAGGTTGGCTTCTTTTCGTTTTTCAATCAATTCCGGTTTTAACCGGTTAGCGTCCTCAGACGGATAAATCCTCTGAACCCGGCGGTCTTGCGGGTCGGGCGACTTTATAATCCAACCGGTCTCGGTCATTCGATCCAAAACCCCGGAAAGCGTCGCTTTGTCCAGAATCAGGAGCTTTGAGAGTTCAGTAGCGGTCATGCCGGGCTGGTACCACAGTCCTTCCAGGACCAGATGCTGCATGTTGGTCAGTCCATAGGGGCGCAGCCGCTGGTTGAAATCGCCGTGAGCCTTTTGGTAGGCCTTGCCCAGCAAAAAAACCATGCATTCCGGTAAGTCCTCGGGCAATCGGGTCATGGGATAATTCCTTTGTATACGAACAAATTTTTAGTATGGCCCGCCAGCCGTGTCAATAAAAAAATACTGTTGGTTCGGTAAAAAGCTGAGCAGAAGGCCGGGGCGAATGTGAACAGCCGATTTTGGGGCTTGATTTATGGCTTTAATCCCATTACCTTGGTCTTACATTCAATTCAACTAGAGGTGCAGAACGTGCCATAGGAGTATTGATGCAAAGGCAGGACAAACATCGCGATCTCCGGCTGCAACATTCGATGTCTGATACTGTAAGTTACCGAATATTCGTGTCCGTTCTGATATTTTTGGTCCTCGCGGGAATTATCATCGCCTTACCCCTTCTCGGAGCGATGCAGTGGAGAAACAAGCCCCTTCCATACTACCTGGAGTTTCCGCCCCGGCCGGGCGGCGTTGAGCATGCGCCGTTTTCCCGGGCCGT
>JAGYOT010000084.1 GCA_018399455.1 Desulfobacterales bacterium | reverse complement strand
GCCTTTGACAAGCTCAAGGTGATCCGGGACTTAAAGGCCGGGGAAATCAATTACTGGATTAATGAAAGGGCGGGAGATGCTCAAGCCTTCAGTAAAATTGCGGAAAGCGAAAACATCGATGCGGTGTTAAGCGCTAAAGCAGGAACGACAGACGTCGTGAAAACCCTTCGGGCCCTGTCTGCTACGTTGACCAGCATCCGCGAAAGCTATTCGGATTACGCTGAAATATTCATTGTCAGCGCCCAATCCGGCAAAATCGCGGTCTCGACCGACCCATCCCATAGAGGGCAAGATGTATCCGACAGCAACTATCTGACCGAACCCTTGCGCACCGGGGAGGCCTATATCTCCAAGATTTACGAGTCCCGGTCCCTGAACCGGCCCACGATGGAGTTTTCCTTTCCTATTCACCCTTACGGCAGTCAGGGAAAATCACCCTGCGGGGTTCTGGTCGCCCGGATTGACCTGGAACGCTCCATTTATCCACTGCTTCTGAACCGAATGGGCCTCGGGGATACCGGAGAAACCCTGATCGTAAATAAGGATGTCATCGCTCTGAACGAATTGCGCTGGTACAGCAGGGCGCCCTTGAAATTGAAGATAGCGGCCGAGCCGGCGGTATTGGCATCTCAGGGTAAAAACGGTATTGTGGAGAGCCTCGATTACAGAGGTGAAAAGGTTCTTTCCGCCTATACGTACATCCCGAGAACCGGATGGGGTTTTGTGGCCAAGATGGATATAAAGGAAGTCTATGCTCCGATTCAGAAGCTTTTCGTTAGCATTCTGATTCTCCTTTTCGTTGTGGCGGTAGTCGTCTGTCTGCTCTCTCTGCTTCTTGCCCGTCGCACGACACAGCCCATTCTGTCCATTGCCGCTGTCGTAAAACGAATCCGGGAAGGTGATCTATCCGCCAGAAACCGCATCTCCTCGGAAGATGAAATCGGCTTTCTGGCGGAATCCTTCAACCAGGCGGCAGAGTCCGTTGCGCTTCGGGTCAAGACGGAAAAAACGAACACCGATCTGGCGGAAACGCTGATTCTTCCCAAAGCGCTGAAGGAATTTGCCGAGGCTGTTTTGGGAAAATTCATGGAGGTTACGGAATCGCAAATAGGTGCCTTTTATCTGCGCCGGACCGGTGACAACCGCTTTGAACCTCTTGCCGCGACGGGTGTAAACGCTGAACTCCTGGAAACCTTTGACGCCTCGATCTTCGAAGGCGAGTTCGGGATGGCCCTAAAGACCGGCAAAATATCTCATATCCGCAATATCTCCGAGGAAACCGCATTCAGGTTCAAGACCTTTGCAGGAACAGCCATTCCACGGGAGATGATCACCCTGCCCGTTGTGGTTGACAAAGAAGTCCGGGCGATGATTTGCCTGGCCAGCCTGAGCAGGTATCCCCAGGCGGCATTGACGATTCTAAGCCAACCGGCGATCATTGCGCTCAATACCGCCTTTGCCAACCTTCTGGCCAATGACGAGACCCGGCGGCTCGCCGAGGAATTGCAGGAGATCAACCAGGAACTCCAGGCGCAGCAGGAAGAGCTGGAGGCCCAGGCCGAGGAACTCCGGAAGCAGTCGGAAGAATTGCAGGGGCAGAATGTGGAACTGGAACAGCAGCGGCTTGCGGTGGAAGATGCCAGCCGCATGAAAAGCCAGTTTCTATCGAACATGAGCCATGAGCTGAGGACGCCGCTCAATTCCGTCATGGCTCTTTCCCATGTGCTCATGATGCAGGCCACGACTAAACTCAGCCCGGAAGAGGTCAACTATCTGGAAATCATCGAACGCAACGGTAAAAATCTGCTCGCCCTGATCAACGACATCCTGGATCTTTCCAAAATCGAGGCCGGCAGGATGGATGTCAATCCGAACCCGTTTTCGCTCCGTATGACTCTGGAAAATATTGTCGAGAGCATCACGCCCATTGCCGATGAAAAACAGATCAAGATCCATCAGGACATCCCCGGGGATCTCCCGCCACTCGAAAGCGATGAAATCAGGGTGTCCCAGATCCTGCAAAACCTGATCGGCAATGCCGTCAAATTTACCAACGCGGGCAGTGTGACTGTTTCTGTGCAGAGCGACAGGGAAAAGATTGCCGTCCGGATTGCAGATACCGGCATCGGGATCGCGGAAAAAGACCTTCTGTATATTTTCGACGAATTCCGGCAGGTGGACGGGTCTTCATCGAGAAGACATGAAGGCACGGGGCTTGGCCTGGCCATCGCCCGCAAGGCAGCAAGAATGCTGGGCGGGGATATCACGGTGACAAGCACCCCGGGAAAAGGATCCATTTTCACCCTGACGCTGCCCATCGTCTGGCAGGGTCTGGCACCGGTCTATGAACCGATCGTCAGCAGAGAACCGTCAACCGTGAAACCGGAGCGCAAGACCATTCTCATCGTGGACGATGAACCTGAAATGGCCGCTATGATTTCCCGCTACCTGCTCCAGGAGGGATACAACACCCTTACAGCCACATCAGGATCAGAGGCGCTGAAACTGGCCGCCCGGGAACTGCCGTTTGCCATCACCCTGGACATCATCATGCCCGATATGGACGGCTGGGAGGTGCTGCAGGGCCTTAAAAAGAACCCTGTGACCAAAGACATACCGGTCATTATCGTCTCCATCTCTGAGGAAAGAGAAACCGGCTTTGCCCTTGGCGCTGTGGGTTATGTCAGCAAACCGGTGTCCAGGAAACAGCTCATTTCCGAGATACAGAAAATCGGCAAGCCGCAAGCCCGCTCAATCATGATTGTGGATGACAATGATCTTGACCGGCAGAACATCCGGCAGATCATCGAAGCGGAGGGACTGGATTCCATTGAGGCTGAGGATGGCGCTGCCTGTCTGGAACTGATCAAAAAACAGGTCCCGGACGTTCTGGTCCTGGATTTAATGATGCCGGAACCGGACGGTTTTTCCGTTTTAGAGACAATCCGCAGCAACCCCGCAACCAGGGATCTGCCGGTTATTGTGGTCACGGCAAAAGACCTGACAGAAGAAGACCGCACCAAATTAACCGGAAATGTTTTTTCCGTGCTGGAAAAAACCGATGTAAGCTCAGCGACACTGCTTGCAGAAATAAAAAGAATCCTGAGGGATCTTGAAGAAGATCCGAAACATTTAGTGGTTAAACAACCGACGGTTCCGCCCCGGATTCTGATTGTTGACGATAATGAGACTGTAATCATCCAGGTCAAGGCGGTTCTCGAATCTGCCGGGTATGTTGCCGATGTGGCCAGAGGCGGACAGGAGGCCCTTGATTATGTTTCCCACACCATCCCGGACGGTATTATTCTGGATTTGATGATGCCAAAAATCGATGGTCTGGCAGTGCTGGAAAAGATCCGGGGTACGAAGGCCACGGTAAAAATACCGGTTCTGATCCTGACAGCCAAGGACCTGACCCCGGAGGATTACAAGAAACTCAGCGCAAACCATGTCCAGCAGCTTGTGCAGAAAGGCGATATTGACCGGGAAGACCTGTTGTCCAAGGTTCGGTCCATGGTTGAGGGAAAATCGCAGGTAAAATTTGAGACCGGCAACGTAAAGCCGGGAGCCCAAGGTTCGAAACGTGCCGCACAGGCGCAAATTCGAAAACCCCGTGGGGAATCTGCAGCCATACTGGTGGTGGAGGACAATCCCGATAACATGACCACCATCAAGGCGGTTTTAAAGAACCGATACCGAATCCTTGAAGCGACGGACGGCGAAGAAGGATTGCGGATGGCCGGTGAAGCAAGGCCTGACCTGATCCTGCTTGACATGGCCCTGCCGAAGATGGACGGTTTTGCGGTGGTTCGTCATCTAAAGGATAACATCGAGTTGAGCAATATTCCGGTGATTGCCATGACTGCCAAGGTGATGAAGGGCGACCGGGAAAATATTCTCGAAGCAGGCTGCGATGATTACATCGCCAAGCCGATTGATCCGGAAGGTTTCTTGAAAAAAATCAGCGGATGGCTGAAGGGATAACAGGAGAGTCTTATGTCGAAAATACTTGCAATTGATGACAAGCCGGACAATCTGGAGACCCTGTCCGCTTTGCTGAAAAATCTGATACCCGCTTGTGCTGTGATCACCGCTCAATCCGGTGCGGAAGGGATCGAGAAGGCCGGATCCGAATTGCCGGATGTCATTTTGCTGGATGTAAAGATGCCGGGAATGGACGGCTTTGAAACCTGCCGGCGGCTGAAATCCGATGAAAGCACCAATCACATCCCGGTGATTATGGTTACGGCCATCAAAACAGACCCCCAGAGCCGGATAAAAGGACTGGAGATCGGCGCTGAAGCCTTTCTGGCCAAGCCGATTGACCAGTATGAGCTTGTTTCACAGGTCAAGGTCGCCCTCCGGATCAAAAAAGCGGAGGATGCCCTGCGGGCGGAAAGAGATTCCCTGGAGCGACTGGTGGAAGAACGCACCGCGGCGCTGCGGGAGAGTGAGATAAAATACCGCAACATTCTTGAGACCACATCAGAAGGATGCTGGATACTGAGTCCTGAACTTAAAACTATTGAAGTTAACGAATCTCTTTGTAAAATGCTCGGCTACAATCGAGATGAGATGCTTGGCAAAACACCCTTTGAATTTGTTGATAATGAGAACCGAAAGATTTTTATTGAGCAAACCTCAAAGATATCCACCACATCCCATCGCAGTTATGAAATTACCCTGAAAAAAAAGAACGGTGAAGATCTGCACACCTATTTTAATGCGACAACAATCAGGGACAAATCGGGGGAGGCACTGGGCTCATTTGCATTTATTACTGATATGACCGAAAAAAAGCGGTCAGAGGAGGCGTTTCGGGAGAGCGAGGAGCGGTATCGCATGATTTTCAACAATGCTCCGTTGGGAATTATGCATTTTGACGTTAACGGGATTATCAGGGATTTCAATGACAATTTTACACAGATCATGGCAGCCCCAAGGAAAAGCATTCTGGGGTTTAACATGCTCGAAAGACTGCATGACAAAGAAATGCTTAAGGCGGTCAAGGATTCTCTCAATGGCCAACTGGGGTATTACGAAGGAGATTATCTGTCTGTCACCGGCAGCAAAACTACATCCATGAGGGCTATTTATCAGACCATTATCAGTGAAGATGGAAACTTCCTTGGCGCCGTGGGGCTATTCGAGGACATCTCGGAACGAAAGCGGGCCGAGCAGGCACTGAGGGAGAGCGAAGAAAAATACCGCTCAATGATGGAAGCTATGGATGATAAGGCGTATATTTGCTCACCAGACTTTCGCATAGAGTATATGAATGCTGCTATGAAAAAAAGTACAGGTTATGATGCCATTGGTGAACTCTGCTATAAGGTGATACATGGGCTTGATGAAAAATGTCCATGGTGTAGCCATGGAAAAGTTATGAAGGGGGAGCATGTCAAAACTGAAGTTGTCAGCCCTAAAACCGGCAGAACTTACCATGTTTCTAATTCGCCCATATTCCACACAGACGGATCAGTCTCAAACTTGTCTATTTTCCGCGACATTACCGAAATCAAAAAAATGGCTGAGCAACTTCAGCAGGCTCAGAAAATGGAATCCATAGGCAACCTTGCCGGTGGTATCGCCCACGATTTTAACAATATCCTGTCATCGGTCTTAGGATATACTGAACTGTCGCTTGACGAGGTTCAAAAAGGAACTCACATTGAAGACAATCTTCAAGAGGTATATACGGCAGGGAAACGGGCGAAAGACCTTGTCAGGCAAATACTGGTTTTTGCACGACAATCAGAGGAGGAATTAAAACCGATCCAGGTCGATATGATTGCAACAGAAGTGCTTAAATTTCTCAGATCCTCTATTCCTACCACGATTGAAATCAAGCAAAACATCGAAAGTGACTCTTTGATAATGGGTGATGCCACGCAGGTTCACCAGATTTTGATGAACCTGTTCACCAATGCCGCGCATGCCATGGAGGATAAAGGAGGCATTCTTGAGTTCAGCCTGAAAGACGTCGTGATGAATAGAGGCGTAAACCGGGAAAAGCCGGATTTAAAACCGGGGGACTACATTGAAATTAAGGTATCGGATACCGGCGCAGGGATCGCTCCTGAAATCATAGGCTCCATTTTCGATCCCTATTTCACGACCAAAGGACCGGGAGAAGGAACGGGTATGGGGCTTGCCATGGTCAAGGGTATTGTCGAGAGCTATGGCGGAAAGATTTCGGTGGATAGCAAACCAGGGCAGGGAGCGCTGTTTACGATTTATCTGCCGGTAACCAGAACGCGTCAAGAACACGGCTCATATCAAGCCGAAACGCTCCCTACAGGTACGGAACGGATCTTATTTGTGGACGATGAAGCCCCCATAGCCAAAATGGGCAGTCAGGTGCTTGAGCAATTGGGATATGCGGTAACAACACGAGTCAGCAGTGTTGAGGCTCTGGAGTTATTCAGAACCAGACCAAACGATTTCGATCTGGTCTTTACGGACATGACCATGCCGAATATGACCGGAGACAAACTGGCCGTGGAACTAATGAAAATAAGACCTGATATCCCGGTAATCTTATGTACCGGTTATAGTAAAAAAATCTCAGATGACTCAGCAACGGCAATTGGCATCAAAGCCTTTGCATACAAGCCGATTGTGAAGGCTGATCTGGCCAAAACGGTCAGAAAAGTGCTGGATGGGGCCAAAAAGTAAAGTTGTCCTTAATTAGCCAGAGGTTGAGTGCTGAGAGGCCGAGATCCTGAAGGATACCAATACAAAGCAAAACCTGAAATTAAGGGCTGACAGATAAATGATAATGCAAGTATGGTTGAATGTAAGGAGTCAATCGCGGGGCTGGATATATTCACGCGGACATGGCCGCTATAGCCGACTGGTTTAAAACGCAATCTGTTACCGAATCGCCCATCCATTCGACACGCCCCCCTGTACCGCCGCAAGATAAGGGAAGACGATAGTATGACAAAAAGAATAATGGACCAGCAAAACTCGACCGGCAAGCGTCCAGGGGGAACGAAAACTGGCATGCCGCCGGAGCAGTCCGGAAACGCCATTGACGCGCAGCCGAAGCCCGACCGGGTGGCCGGGGACTTTCCCATCGTGGGCATCGGGGCATCGGCCGGGGGTCTTGCAGCCTTCGAGGCCTTTTTCTCTGGCATGCCCGCAGGCTCTGACCCGGGTATGGCCTTTGTCCTTGTTCAGCACCTGGCCCCGGACCACAAGAGCATCCTGACCGATCTCATCCGGCGCTACACCCGCATGCAGGTATTCGAGGTCGAGGACGGCGTGAAGGTACAGTCCAATTGCGCCTATATCATCCCTCCCAATCGCGACATGGCGTTTTTGAACGGCACGCTGCAACTGCTCGAACCTGCGGCCCCGCGTGGCTGG
>JAGYOT010000083.1 GCA_018399455.1 Desulfobacterales bacterium | reverse complement strand
GAATGCTTTTGATTCGGGGGGTTGATTTTCTTTGTTTACACTCCTTGACAATTTCTTAATCAGTTCGACTATGCGGTAACAATCCCATTGCGAAGTGCGCTCAATCTTTAGATCAGCTGATAGATCCCACAGCAGCCCGGGATCTTTGCCATGTCCACAGACGGCATCTATTGTCAAAATAAGCGGTTCCCACCCGAAGCCGCGCAGATATTTTGCGAACTTCAGCGGCCGGTATACCCCGCTGGCATGGATTGGCGGGAAATAATATGCAATGATAAGAATTTTTTTCATTTTTCATCTTCGATGGTAAGCGCCTTGACCTTATACTTGGTTATGCGAAGCAATACCACAGAGAGCGCGCTCATAACATAAAAACCGAACAAATAAAGGCTGTGCTGGCCAATTCCGTTGATAATCTGCGCAAACATGGAGGCTTCTAAAGCCAAGGCCTGATAGGCAAGCATGCTGCTTTGCATTCCGTTTTCTGCGAGATTTCGCCTTGTCTGCCGGGTATTCTTGTAAAATTGAAAGATAAACACCACAAAGGTGACAGTGCCGAGCACTCCCAGTTCGCCCATGAGCTGTCCGGGGAGGCTATGGGCCCATAAAGGATATTCGAACATGTGCCAACGGGCATGGTGGTAACATCCGATCCCGACGCCCAGGACAGGACGGGACAGCATCATCTGAAATCCGTGCTTCAACCCCAAGATCCGATCCATTGCGGGCTTGTCGCTTTCTCCCATCTCTGTTATGGTCATGTATCGTTGTTGATACTCCTCGCCCATGACAAACCAACCAATTACAGCCAAAACAAGGCCACAGACCAAGGCGGCCTTCCGGTACGAACTCCGGTAACAGATGATAAAGGCCAGGCCGGCCAGAACGAGAAAGCCCCCCCGCGACCCTGTAATGATGACAACGAAAAGCATCATGGCAATGACCGCGATCCATATCCCGTTCACCAATTTTTTTTGAAAAAGACCGGTGTGGACAATCCGGTAGTAGATAAACGGCACGCATTGCAACAGCGTTGCGGCCAGGACATTGGGGTTTTTGTAAAAATTGATCGGACTGCCAATGCGGTGGGTGTGCGTGGCGTAATCATACATGAAATTCCCTGCCAGGTAGTTTTGAACGGGGCCGTAAGCAATGTATATCATGCACACGATGTAAACGAGGATGTATTTGTTGAATTCATTCTCATCCCGAATGCACGCCACAATCATGACACAAAAAAGAAACAGCTTGAAAAAGTCAACAAACCAAGAAAAGGCATTCCCCGGCCATGCGGCAAATGGAATTGACAAAAAGGTCAGGCCAAGAAAGGCCACGTGAGCTTTCCAGGCGCCGTTTTGAAAAGCTTCGCCGAGATTGCGCCGGCCTTCCGTGCTCAGGATGATCACACCGAGCAACAACAGGGCTACAAGCGCTTCGTGCCGGATCGTGGCGAGAAAATGCACTTGGCCGATGAAAGGGACGTATTCGCCGGTTCTGCAAAAATAAATCACAGAATATAGAAACAGCAGTAAAAACACGATCAAATCCCGGGAACCAGTTTCCCCATCATCTGGATCGCCTTTCTTTTTTCCTGTGCAGAAAAAAATCCGGCGATAAGCAGCAGGCCGGGAAATAAACAGATGATGCCGGACTTTAACACAAAACTGAGATACACCGACTCGATGGCTACCATCGTGCAGACGCCATAAAGCAGGGCAGCGCAAAGAATTAGTTTGGCGATCCGAAAGAATTCAAAATGGATTTTATAATACCGACTGCTGAAGTAATATGTGAGCCCCACCTTGTACACATAAGCAATCAGCGTAACGATTGCAGCGCCGTAAACACCGTACTGCCTGATCAGAATAAAATTTAGCAAAAGGACCAGTATGCCGTTGGAGACATTAATGAAGGCGAGATACTTTGTCTTTTTCTCTATCAGAATCCCCATGTTCAGATGGTAGTGAAGCGAAAATATTACGTCCGCCAGAACAATGATAGGGACGATCTGCCAGGCGCTCCAGAAGGACTTATCCGCCATGATCTGTATGACCTCTTTGGTTAAAACAGACACGGCAAGGCCTGCAAAAATCAAAAAAGCGAGAAAATAGGTAAAAATACGCCCGAAAAGCTCTTCCGATCCCTCCTCTTTGTAGATTTCAAATCGCCTCGGCAGCCATATCTGATTAAACGGTGCGGATATAAAATGACTGGGAAGGGTGCCAAACCGATAGCTCAAAGAGTATATGCCAGCATCACCAATAGAGCAAAATCCCTTGATAAAAAACCGGTCCGAAAGACGAACCACAAGCCCCCCTAATTGGGAAGGAATAAGCGGAAGGCCGAAACGCACCATTTCTTTTAGTTTGTTCAATGAAACAGCAAAGCCGATTCGAAATATGATCGGCACGATAAGCACCAATGAAAGGGACGCCGAGGCGAGAAGTGTGCTGATGAATATGCCCAGAATTCCAATTCTTAGGATTGCCACAAAGTAAATATTTAGCATGATCATCAACACGAGTTTTCCGGTTGACAACATGATATATTTCAATGACTTCTTTTCAAGTCTTAGATAACCGTTGCCGATCTCATTCAACGACTGAAACCAAAGGGAACAAAATGAAAGGATAAAGTAATAATATAGGCTGGGAGAATCCAAAATATAACTGGCCATGGTTTTTGTCATTAGCGACAATACACCGACCCCCGCAAGGCCAATCAATCCGACGGCGATAATAGCTGTGCTTAGAACTTCATTGCGATCTTTCTTCGACTCGTATTCAAAATAAAAACGATAGATTGCAGAGACAAAGCTGCTGGAAATAGCAACCGCGGCGACTTCCGTGCTTAAGCCCACGAGTTCTTTTATGCCATACTCGGTTGGCGTAAGAAACCGTGTATAAATTGGCAACAGCAGGAATGCTGCAGCGCGGTTCAGGAAATTCCCGAGCCCGTAAATCACGGAATGCTTCGCAAGGAGCCTGGATTCACCCCCGATTTTACTCATCATCTGCTTTGCTACAATGCATGCAGGCCTTCACGGCCGCTTTGCTGAGAGCCTCCATCGGATCCATGAAAAGTACTGAAAAATCAGCTTGTTGAACCGCCAGCGGAATCTCCGTGCATCCGCCAATAATGCACTGGGCTCCTTTTTCCACCAGCCGGTTCCCGGCAGCAACAAGTGTTTCCTTGACCGTCCCGTCTTTATAACCGGCCTTGATTCCGTGGGTCCCGTATATTGCCGCCATGACCCATTCCTTTTGAAATTTTTTCTCAAGCACCACAGGGACCATGTTTCTGGCCGCGAGGCGGGACTGAAACAGATTACTCTGAATCGTTCCGGTCGTGGCAAGAATACCCACACGCGAGATGTTCAGGTCAATTTTGGCGATAACTTCGGTTGTTATGTCAATGGCGTTTAAAATAGGCACCCCAATGGCGTTCTGCACCAAATCCACAAAGTAATAAGCCGTCATGCAGGGGACGAGAATAAAATCCGCACCGGCCGCTTCAAGCATCTTCCCGCTTCTTATCATCTCTGGCACGGGGCTCGCCCCTCCGTGAATAATCGCTTCGGTTCGATCTGGAATGTTGGTGTTGTTGTGTAGGAATATCTCTATGTGATCCTGATCAACATCTGCATTTGTTAATTCAATGATCCGCTTAAAGAGATGTGCCGTGGCCTCGGGCCCCATTCCGCCAAGAATGCCAACAACCTTTTTCCGATTCATCTTGTTTTTCTCTTTAACTCGGTGGCTTGCCGGTCAAAAACCACGAGGTCGGCTTTTCCCCGTCCAGCATGAACCTTGCCCAAAGCTCAAAGCATACCAGTTTGCCTATTTCATGAAACAACATGTAGCCTCTTTTCTCCATTCGCAGGAGATTCCGGACCCCCTCCCGATGGAAGTATCCCCTCTCCAGAAATCGATCGCTTAGCAACAACGCTTCCACCCACCGTTGAACTTTACTGTTCTTCCGGTAATCCCGGTCATAGTACATGTAATTTGACCGATTGAGGCCCTCAAATTTCCCCTTTGTTAAACGCGTTAAATACCAATCAAATTTCTGCTGAAACATTTTTTTCCTTTTCAGATAACCGGACGGTTCAGTGTAAAGGTTGACGCCGGTCCGCTGCCAGGGGACTTCCGCAAGGCGGGGAAATTTTGCTTTAAATATCGATTTGTACAAAAAATGATCCAGAAGCAGTTCCGGGCTCAATGTCAGATAAAACTCATAAAGGTCATAACAGGCAAAAGGCAGCAGGCTTTTATAGTAAAACCGGTTCAAATCCAGGGAATTCATGCCGCGTCGAATTCGATTCGAAAGAAACACCTGGTCTTTTCTGAACGCCGGTTGACTGCTCGCGAGTTCGGATTTATCCCATTCCTCCTTGACGCTTTTTTCTTTGTACGCGTGGACCATATCGTTTAACTTCGCGGACGCAATCCCGGCCAAATACATGTCGTATCGCCATCCTTCCAGTTCCTTGATAATGCCGGATACATCACCCCTGGCAAGGGCCTTGTCGTTCACGTCCTGTTGGGTAAAATAAGGCGACCCGAAAGAGAGATGCCCGCCGAATATGCCGTTTAAGAGGCCATCATAATGGCTTCCCATGACTTTTGCAAAACCGCATATTCTCGTTGTGGCAAGTGTCGCATAAGCTCCCTCTGACAACCAAATCATCTCTTCGCTGAAATCAGGCACCCAGTTCGATTGAATTGCCACACGGTGATGATTCTGTAAACCCAATACCCGGCAAATCGTATCGGCGATCCGGTAATCAAGTGACCTTTTTTCACCAAACGTCACCGGCTGAATATTGCAATTCATATCTTTGGCCGTTGCCAATATTAATCTTGAATCAAGGCCGCCCGAAAGGGGAACAAGAAGCTTTGATTTTCCAGCCACTCTTTCTTCCATGGATTGCTGGAACAGTCGATACCCCGTCTCCACACTTTCGACCACATCCTCTTTTTTCCGCTCACCGGTATATCGGGCATGCCAGTAGACAGTACAATCAGCTTGGCTGCCATCCAGGCATAGACACGCGGCGGCCGGCAGCATCTTTACGTTTGCAAACATGGTCCGGTCCCCCAGCTGATAAAAATAATTGAAGAAATCCGCAACGCCCTGCGGGTCCAGTTGCTTAGAAAAACCCGAGTAGTTCAAAAATGCCTTTATCTCCGGGGCAAACATCACGATGCCGTTGTCTTCGTAGACATAGAGATGTCGAAATCCAAAACGATCGTTAAAAAGAAGAAGCCGTTTTTTCGGAACATCGTGAACGGCGATATTAAACTCCCCGATTAATCGCTCAGGCAGTCGCCTACCATGCTGTCTATATAAAGCCACAAGCTTTGCTCTTCCGGCTTTGCCCTTCTCGCCAAAGGCCGCTTGCTCGCCATGCTCATTCACATATCGGAAGATATCCCCAAATATACAGCAGGCGATACCCGTCTTTTCGTCCCGGTAAACGCCCATGTCTTCGTCCGAAACCAAGTCTACAACCCCCATCCCCGCATCTTCTGTAAAAGACACGGCAGAAGCATATTTTTCCCCGTGTTTCAGAATATCGGCCATTTTGTGGATCAGACCTTCAGTACGATCCCGCATCTCCCTTTTTTTAAGTTGGTAACCGAATATGCCGGGCATATTTATTCCCTTTATAAATTTACTTCCTGCTTTTTACGATGGACAGGGTAATGTTGTTACAACCCAAGTCCGTTTTTTTCTCGCCTGGAATGACTGTCGCATGGGGATTCATGGCGGCACCGCCGTTCCATTTTATCCATTTTCGGATATCAGCGCCAAAACTCAGGCCCATAACGTTTTTCCATTTCTTTTTTCAACTTCTCATGCATGGCATCGCATTCCGCCTGCCCAATCACCTGTGTTTTATTGCGCCCTTTTGTATTGCGCCGTATCCCCACAAGAGATTTCAGCTGATCGCGATCCACATCAACATTCAACTGGCGGAAAAAATTTTTCATTTTGTCCACGCTGTTCAAATCTTCCGTCTCAAGCCGGATCCATGGAACTGATGCATATTGTTGTTTGAGTTGTTTAATCCGCGCCTCAGTTTCGTACCAATACCAGAGGCATTTGAAAAAATCGTGCGCGAAGTCCGGATGGAAAAAGAGTAAATCGGAAATCTGGATTGCATTCGTCTCATCCGCAGGATTAAGCAGGTACAACTTGCCTTGGGGTGTTTTCCCCGGGATCGACCCCACTGCGTAAAATGAAGCTGCGACTTTAACGGGGTCCCTTACCAGATGGATAACCCCTATTTTTTCTTGAAAACATGCCATGGCCGAAGCAATAAAATTTTTTACAAACTGATGGTTTGTTTCAAGATAATAGGCGTGCCCCGCAGCAGCCCGTTTTATATTAATTCTTTTGACTTTCCAGAATATTCTTTCAAAATATTTGTCACGGTCAATTTCCACCGCATAGTCGTTATACATCACGGGATAGGGTTCATGCAGGGATACAGCTCCCGGGACAATCTTGAAAGCCTCGCTCAGGCTCTCCGATCCGCTTCTTCCTGTTGTTGCGACGAAAAAAAATCTCTTTACGCTTTTGCACCGATAGCTTAGCAGGGCATTATAGATGGCTACAACCACTGGATTGTGCTTCAGAAAGGAGTGTCTCATCATTCCTTGATCCTGTTGCTGATTTTCCGTGCCGGGTTTCCCGCCAATACCGTGTAAGGGGGAATGGTTTTCGCCCCGACCACAGATCCGGCCGAGACAATACAGCCATCCCCGATCTGCGCCCCTGGCATAATAAAACAATTGGCACCGATCCAGACATTATTCCCGATGAGGACTTGTTTTTCTTCATACCCCTGCTGTGAAACAGGGGTATAGGGGTCATCAAAAACATGGTTGCTGGACCATATTTTTACGCCCGGCCCCAGCAGGACATCGTTACCGATCTTAATCCAACCGGCGGCCTGAAGGAAATTGTCGACACCTATCGTCACATGATCTCCACAAATTAAACGATGAATATTACGGATCCGAACACCTTCATGTATGGTCAGATTCTGCCCTGAAGCGCCTATGTGCTTGCTTAAGAACCGGCTTCGAACCGCCATACCGAAACCTCCCGGTAAATTGCGGAGCAGAAACAAAATATAATTAAACCTGTAATCCTTTGACTGTAGATCCCACTTCAGCAGTTTTACCAGCCTGATCATGCTTCTCCTTGATTACAATAAAAACGAATTACTCTCGCACCGGTTTCCAGCTGACAACCCGCTTATTTCTGATGAAATCCAGGATTCCAGCTGTTGCTGCAGCGTTAACTAGTAGAAAGTAGTAGGGAATGACAAGTAAACGGACTTTCATGCCCTTTTTCCGGGCCAACCAGCCCGCACCGGCCAGCA
>JAGYOT010000082.1 GCA_018399455.1 Desulfobacterales bacterium | reverse complement strand
CGGGAGAGTACGCTGCATTCCTCGGGATTTGCGACGCCTTGATCTTGAACTTTTTTCTTTGCCATCCAAAAAATGACTTTTTAGGAGTGCATCATTGATGGCATCAAAAAAAATGGATTTTATAAAAGGCCCCCTGTTTGAAAGATTGGAAAAAAAAGACGGAATCCGGGGTACAAATGAAGACAAAAGGATCGGCTTCTTGTCGGATTCCGAAAAAGCCCGTGAAGCTGCGGAAGTGGCAGCGAACTTTGCCCGCCAGTTCATAAGCCGGGGAGATTATGAGGCGGCCTATAAATACCGTCGGGACGCCGTTGAAAAATTGGACATCTATTTAACCTACTGCGGAACCGGGCTTGAACGCTTGTTTGTTGAGTCAGTTCTTGAATTGTCAAAGCTTTCTTTTGCTGTCGGGCGTGGTATGAGCGCCCTTGCGACGTATCTGAGAAAGGGCCTCGGTTTGGCGGAGACGTCAGGCAATCTTCGTTCCCATGCACTGATATGCCTCCATTTGGGCCGTTTGCTCGCTTACCAGAACAAGGTGAATGAGGGTCTGGCTTTCCTGGAGAAGGGAAAAGATGAGGTGGCGGAGCTGGGAGACAGTGATATTCTAAAAGCGGCAGCCGAATTTCTTGGGCTTTATTACTCCCTGCAGGGCCGTTTTCGTGAGGCCCTGATTCATTTTGAAAGGGCCGAAGAATATTTTATCCGGGAGCAGAACCGTCTGTTTATCTATCCCATGACCCTTTGGAGCCTTGGTGTGACGCTTTTTGCCATTGGGCAGGTCCCCCGCGCCCTGGGTTTTTTTCAGAGCTACCTGCATTCGGCCAGGGATATGGGTCTGCCGGCTGTCTCCGCCATTGCCAGAAGCATTCTCGGGCTCGCTTTGACCGTGGCCGGCAAGCAGCGGGAGGCCCTCTATCATTTGGATTCTTCCTTGAAGGAGGCAGAAGAAACCAAAAACTCCTATTCATTGTTTATCGCAAAGGCCGGCAAGGCCATCCAGGCCTTTCAGGAAGGGGATCTAAACAATGCTTTCGAGTGGTTCCAATCTGCCATGCGGGATGGGCAAAAGGCGAAATCCGCCCTTATTTTTATTAATCTCTATATCTTCGATATGCTGGCCGAGTTCTGCCGGAAGGGATTTGAGCCGGTTTCCAAAGAGTGGGGGTATAAGGAACAGCTTCAAATTTGTTTAAAGGACCAGAGCCTGCATTTGCGCGGGGTCGCTATGAGAATGCGGGCCATGGAGAAAATGAGGGCGGGAGAAAGCGCCCATGAGGTAATGGAGGATCTTACCTCAAGTATTGACTGTCTCCAGCAGGCCGGGGCCGCCCTGGCTTTAATAGATACCCGCATTGCTGTTGCCGCCCTCTATTTGCGGGAAGGAAATATAGAAGAAATGCGGGATCTGCTGCAAAAGCTGTGGCAGGCAATAAGCGGGATGGGGCTGGAACTGACCTATTTGCCCCGGGAGTTGCGGCAGCATATCCACGACGATGATTTGCAGCGCACAGCAAGAGCTTCCGAACGCAGTTTGCTGGACCGTTATTTTGAATTTCTGCACAACCTTGACGGTGCCGAGACGGAAGGCGATCTTTTTCACAGGGCTGTCCGCCTTTTCAGTCAGCTTCTGGGCGCTGAACGGGGAGCGCTGTTTTGGCTGCCTGCCAGAGGCAGGCGGCAGGAGTTTGATCTGAGGGCGGGATACAATCTTACCCGGCGGGAAATTGATTCAGAGGCGTTTAAACCGAGCATGAAGCTCATTCAGAGGGCTTTCAGACAAAACCAATACATTCGCGCAAAACCTGAGTATTCCCGGTACATCTCGGTAGAGGATAGTGTCAGCGGCGTATTGTGTCTGCCCATTGAAGTCGGCGCTGAAGTCAGAGGCATACTTTACTATGACAACTCCTATCTCAGGATCAATTTCGATTTCCTGAGCAACCAGTGGGTGCCGCTTTTGATTGATCACACCAATAAATATATCGCCCATCTCCTGGAGCTGATTGATCTGAGGGAGGCAGCAAACCGGCTGGCCGCCGACAAGGTCTACCAGCATGAGCAATTGGGCGATCCGATCATAACGCAGGACCCTTCCATGTTAAGTATGCTCGATAAGGCCGAAAAAGCGGCCAAATCCGAAGCAACTGTGCTCGTCACCGGCGAGACCGGAACCGGCAAAGAGCTCCTGGTGAGCAGAATCCATAAGCAGAGCCCCCGGTGTGACGGGCCCTTTATAGTTCTGGATGCGACCTCGATTCCCGAGAATCTGGTGGAAAGCGAGCTTTTCGGACATGAGAAAGGCGCGTTTACGGGTGCTGAAAGCCGGAAACGGGGCCGTATTGAAATCGCTCACGGCGGAACCCTGTTTATTGATGAAGTGGGCGAGCTGCCGCTGCAGGTCCAGGTTAAGCTCCTGAGAGCCCTTGAGAGCAGGAAGTTCTACCGTGTGGGCGGAACCCAAACCGTAAAATCCGACTTCAGGCTGGTGGCAGCCACAAACCGGCGGCTGGGAGACGAGGTGAGGGCCGGAAGGTTCCGGCAGGATCTTTTTTACCGCCTCAACGTGCTGCCTATTGTCCTGCCTCCGTTAAGAGAGCGCGGCAATGATATCTCCCTGCTTGCCAGACATTTTTTTAATCGCTACGCCAGCAAATACGCCCGCAAGGACCTTGTTCTCGCGCGAGAGGACGAGGATGCGTTAAACGGTTATTCGTGGCCCGGCAATGTGAGGGAGCTTCAAAACGTCGTGGAGCGAGCGGTCATTTTATCAAACGGCGGAAGGCTGGTACTTGATATTACTTCGGTTCATGAAGGCAGGGAAGCCGAGAATTTCTCGGACACTCCAACGATGGATGAGCTTCAGCGCCGCTATATCCGTTTCATCCTGGAAAAAACAGGCGGTCAAATCTATGGAGAAGATGGTGCGGCTTCAATACTGGGCATGAAACGATCCACACTTTATACCAGAATGTATAAACTCGGCATAAAAAACCGCAATCTCCGGTAGTTTTCGATATTGCCTTACAGGGTGAGCCAATGTACTCCGCATTTCAAATACCCGGTCAGCTGCGTCCTCATATAAAGAACATTTATTCCTTAATTTTGATTTTTTTGCTTCCGTGTAACGTGTCACTTGACACGTCATGTTTATCTTGTATTAATAGAGATGTGAAAAAGCCATACATGGGTCCATTTACAAAGGTAAATATTCCGGACAGGCTCCAGAATGTTCGTAAGGGGGGCTTTTCAGGCTTTTTAATCTTTTCCTGCTTATCGCACCAACCACTGAGAAACTGCCCGTTTCTGCCAACTAAGGTAGCCGAAAAATGAAATTCGGGGGCGGACGTTTGGCCGCCGGACCTTTGATCATATACATGGCTTTGATTTTTCGTCGGATATCAATTCGTTGCTGGGATTGACGCCTACTCCCGTATCCGCAAAAAGCCATTAACCGTTTTTTTGCTGCAGCCTGTAACGAATCCGCTGCATTTCTTAAACATTCTGCTGAAAGGGGGTCTGTGATGATAGGGAGAAATGGTTTAACGCTGGGTCATGTATTACGGTACAACGCCGCCCGAAAACCCAACAAAACGGCTATTCTGTTTCAGGGATCAAGCTATTCGTGGAAATCATTCAACCAAAGAACGAATCGGCTCGCCAATACCCTGCTCGACAGAGGTGTAAAAAAGGGAGATGTGGTTTCCATCTTAAGTTTTAATCGAAACGAGTACCTGGAACTCTATTTCGCCTGCGGAAAAATCGGAGCGATAATGAATGCCTTAAACTTCAGGTTGTCCCCTCAGGAAATTCAACGCGCCATTGTGCATTCCGGTAGCAAACTCGAAATCGTTGATGCCTTTTTCGCAAAGCTCTATAACCAGATTTCCGGGCAATTGCCGTCAAAGGCAGCCGTAGTTCCAATCGTCGGCGGAGAGCCGACGCTAAAAAACGGAATTGCCTATGACGATTTCATTAAACATGGCAGCGAACAAGAACCTGATGTGGACGTTGATCCCGATGATCCCGTACTGCTCCAATACACTTCCGGTACGACCGGGATCCCCAAAGGAGCGCTGTTAACCCATAATAATTTTGTCTGGGACGCGTTCGGCTACATTTATCATACAGAAATAAGCTTCGACGATGTCCTTGTGACCGCCGCTCCGTTCTTCCATTGCAGTGGGCTGCACATCCTTTCGGATGCGGCCATATTAAAAGGCATCCCGAATATCGTCATACCGTTCTGGGATGCGGAAACGGTATGTGAAACCATTCAGCGGGAAAGGGCGACGCTGGTATTTGTGATGATGCCCATGATACCCAGTTTTATCGAAGCACTCCGGACCGGCAAATATGATCTCTCCTCATTAAAGGCCATCGGTTCATCCGCCGCTGCTTATACAAGCAGCCTTTACACTGAAATATTGTACAGATCCGGCGCAAAAGGCATGTTTTTCGGATATGGCTTAACAGAAGCCTCGCCGAGTGTCACGCTCCATCAAAATACAGCTGATGTGCTGCTTAAAGAAGGCAACAGTTTGGGCTGTCCCATGTTTTCAACCGAAGTGAGGATTGTTGATGCTGAAGGCAGCGATGTCGCCAGGGGAGAGATCGGTGAAATGATTTTGCGGGGTCCCCAGGTGTTTAGCGGCTACATCAAGGACGAAGAAGCAACAAAGAAAACATTAAGGGAGGGATGGCTGTATACGGGGGACCTGGTATCAGAGGATGAGGACGGCAACTTCTGGTTTAAAGGCAGAAGCAAAGATATGATCAAATCCGGTGGGGAAAATGTTTTTGCCTCCGAGGTCGAGCAATCGATCCTGCAGGCCAATCCGGAGGTCAAGGAGGTTGCCGTATATGGGAAGCCGGATGAAAAGTGGGGGGAGGCTGTAACGGCGGCATGCATATTAAAACCCGGCGCCGCTCTGACGGAAAAAGAACTGATTTCGAGAACAAGAGAGGTGATTGCCCATTACAAAGCGCCCAAATATGCGTACTTTGTTGAGGAATTTCCACGGACAGGAGCTGGCAAAATTGTCAAGTACAAACTAAGGGAGTTGGAAAAATAAAGTCTACGGTTTATTCGGGCTGAAAGGAAGTTTTATGGGGTTTGATGATATGCTTGATGAATTGAATGAAAGAAGATCCAGGGCGCTGGCTCAGGGCGGACCTGAAAAAGTGCAAAAGCAGCATGACAAAAATCGTTTGACCGCCAGAGAACGGATTGAAAGGATGCTGGATCCGGATAGTTTCTTTGAATTCGGCATGCTTGCCTGTTCGGACAGACCGGAAATGGCGGCAAAGACACCAGCTGACGGTATTGTTACCGGATTTGGCATGATCAACGGGTGCCAGGTCGGTATTGTCGCCAATGATTTTACCGTCCTGGCCTCAAGCAATGCGCGGGTTTACACCAAAAAAGCAAAATACATTCGGGAACAAGTGACAGAAAAAGGATTTCCGCTGGTATGGCTTGGAGAGTCCGGCGGCGGGCGGCTGCCGGATCTACAGGGGGCAAGGGGCATCGCCAGTCTCGCGGGCGAAGGCGGCAGCGATCGCTGGGTCTTTTCCCAGTATTCGCACAGTCGTGAGACACCGTGGATAATGGGAATCATGGGTCCGGGTAACGGTGTCCCCATGTGGCAGGCCTGTTTGTCCGATTTTGTTGTGCAGGTCAAGGGGAGCACCCTCTCTGTATCCAGCGCCAGAGCCTTGAAAAAATCAATTGCCGCCACCTATACGGACGAAGATATGGGCGCCTGGCATATTCATGCCGAACAGACAGGGCTAATCGACAGGGCGGCAGCGGACGAATCCGAGTGTTTCAGCATTATAAAGGATTTCCTCAGTTATATGCCTGCCAATCAAAAGTCAATGCCGCCGCGGCGCCTTGCTCCGGAAGGCTCCGGCCAGGCGATGAAAAACATCCTCGACATCCTGCCGGAAAAACGCACCCGGACCTATGATATGTATAAAATCATCCGGGCGATTGTGGACAGGGATTCGGTTTTTGACCTTAAGCCGGATTTCGGGAAAACGCTTATTACTTGCCTGGCGCGCATTGACGGCTATGTGGTGGGAGTGATTGCCAATCAGCCCTTAGTAAACGTTGCCTCAATGGATACCGATGCCCTGGAAAAAATGATGAGTTTTCTCTGTTTATGCGATTCCTTCAATATCCCCCTCCTTTTTCTTCACGATACCCCCGGTTTTCTTGTCGGCAAAGAGGCTGAACTGAAAAAGGTGGGGGCCAAGGTGACCAACGCCCTGCACGCACTTGCCCAGGTAACGGTGCCAAAGATATCCGTCATTATCCGTAAAAGTTATGGGCAGGCCGGGGGCAACATGTGCGGACCAGGCACCGGCCCGGATTTTATTGTCAGCTGGCCTACGGGTGAGGGCGGATTCCTTGCGCCTGAGGCGGCGGCCGACGTTGTTTACGGGAATTTGCCGGATGAGAAACGCCGCGATCTCACGGTGGAAATGCTCAGGGATTCCAGCATGTATCCCCTGGCTCAGGAGTTTTTTATTCATGATGTCATTGATCCCAGGCAGACCCGGAAATACCTGTGCAACTGCCTTCAACTGATACGCAATTCTGAAACACAAGGCATGGGGAGGCATCTCCTGGCCAACTGGCCGACCAAATTCTAAGTGTTTTCAAAGAAAGGATAACCATGGCTTTCGAGAAACTCGTAGAGGAATTGCAGGCTAAAAAGAAACAGGCGCTCCAACAGGGCGGCCTGCAAAAAATTAAAACTCAGCATGCAAAGGGCAGATTGACCGCCCGCGAACGCATTGATTGCCTGCTTGACACGGGTAGTTTTGCGGAACTCGGTATACTGGCATGTTCGGACATGCCGGGCATGGCCGAAAAGACACCGGCCGACGGGATTATTATCGGCTACGGCCGCATAGACGGTAAGCGAGTCGGCATCTCCGCGAGTGACTTTACCGTGCTTGCAGCCACACTGGCCAGGGTCCATGGCAAAAAGATGCATGACTTTAAACAGCAGATAAATAAATACAGGCTGCCTCACATCTTTCTCGGTGATGGGGGGGGAGGAAGAGTCCCTGACGGGCAAGGCTCCATAGGCATGACACACTCGGCAATGATGGGCACCCGATCCATATTTCACATGTATACCAACCTGCGCCGGGCCCCCATGGTGACGGCGATAATGGGCAACTGTTTCGGTGTCCCCATGTGGCAGGCCTGCGCCGCCGATTTTGTTGTCCAGGTTAAAGGAAGCACTCTGTCCGTCTCCGGGGCCCGGGCTTTGCAGAAAGTTATTGCTGCGAATTATACCGATGAGGACATGGGAGGTTGGGAAATACACGCGGAGCACACCGGCATCACCGACAGGGTCGCCGAGGACGAAGACGATTGTTTCAGTCTGATTATCACGACCTTTT
>JAGYOT010000081.1 GCA_018399455.1 Desulfobacterales bacterium | reverse complement strand
GGTTATTTTGGGAACGTTGTCGGATTTCATGAATCTTTCCCGTTATGCCTTTTTAAACCAGATTTTGGACGGAATTCATGAAAAAACCATTCGCACTACGGAGACGATTCTCAAAAACCGGGATGCGTTTTTCTATCTGGATGCCTTTGAAACCGTTTATGGCACCGGTCGCGATGAAACCTTTTTTTCCATCAATCGGTTGTTTCGTGATTATCACAAACGCCTGGACCGCGTTATCCAGCATACCGAGGGACTTCTGAGTATACCGGATTATATAAGGGAGGAATGGTTTTTTGACTGGATGGCCGGCAAAAGGCCTGATATCTCAGCAAGCGGGTATTCAGAAACTGTTGCTGAAAATATCCAACATGCCCTTTCATCCATCAACGCAGTTGATCAGGCAACGCTCAGGAACTACAAAAAACTGGTTGATGATCACGTCGGGCAAAAAATATTCTACACCAACCAGTCAAAAATGGCGGCCCTGATCGCCAATACACTGGAACTGATCGGGCGGCTGAAAAAACAGAACGTGGCGGTTCGGGATCTGAAGCCGGATAATATATTTGTGGCCAAAAACTTCGATGGAGCGGATCATCTTCTGGGAGACCCGGAAAGCTATGACCTGGGTCTGATTGATCTTGAAACCGCAATATCATTTGAAGACACCCAGCCGGGGGAAATAGAGCAGCCCCTGATGGCAGGGACTCCCGCTTTCATGACGCCCTCGCAAGTTTTCGGCAATCCCGTGTTAAAAGAGTTGTTCGGGGCCGACATGCCGCGAATTTTTTATATGCAGGACTGGTATGCGGCCGTAGGGATTATCTTCAACATCGTCACGGGCGAACACCTTTTTCAGCGTACCGCCAAACTGATTCCCGAGATCCTGAGGCTTAAACAAAAAAGCCCCCAGCTGCCGTCGGAAATTTTCAAACAGGTCAGCTGGAATTTCTGGAATACCGCATCAACGGAACTGGCAGAAAATATCCAGGAATATGAAAACCGCTTAAAATACCTCCGGGTTGCACTGCCTCCCCTGATTTGTGATACCTTATCCGCTGAGGCCATCCAGGAAAGCGCATTTCTAAAGAAGACCCTGCATCAAATGATCGCCGAGCAGGAATTTTTCCCGAACAACCGGGAGGCCTTGGCCTATGCCCCGGCCGAGAGTATTCGGAGAAACCGGGTAAAACACGAGAAGCGGCTTCAAGGCGTCAAGTCCGCTTCATCCCGGCAGATCCGGATCATCACATTTTTAAAGGTCCTGGAGACGATTAAAACCCAGACAATAAAAACCCGGTCCTTAACAAATTTGAGCACCGGCTCCCCGACAGCCGCCGAGATCATGGAAATCCTTTTCTGCCGGGCATTTTACGCCATGTATAATCCACTATGGACGGAGCGGCCCATGCCCGTCACCCCAGAACTTCAACCGGACGCATCAGCGGCAACCTTTAGGCCAGATACCGCTTAACTATCTTCTCAAGTTCCTGAAACTCACTCTGTATCGTCTCAAACAAGGCAGCGGCCCTGTTTAAATCCCCGGCCCTGGCCTGTTGTTCAAGCTGATAGGCCTGGCTTCGGAGTCTTTCGGCGGCAATATTGGCTGAAGACCCCTTCAGCGTGTGAGCGGCTTTTGCAACAGCTTCCGTTTGTTTGGTTTCAAGAGCCTGCCTCAGGGTGTCAAGGAGTGTCGGCGTGTCTTCCAGATAAATGGCCAAAACTTCCCGCATCAACTCCTCATCGCCGTCTACGCGATCACGCAGTTCATGCAGCGCAAGCCTTTGGATGGGATCTCTATTATCGCCGTTTTCTTGCATCATTATAATAAATCCATTAGGTTAGAGATTGAACAGCCGAATGGCGTTTGCCTGAAACTGCTGGCACCATCAATGCTTTCGTTTTATGTTTACTATAATTAGCATCGGAGACCCAAAACCGCAAAAACAAAAACCGTCCAACCGAGTAAAGGAAGAGACTGCTCATGTCTGATACGCCATTTACGGAAAATGATCTGTACCAGATTCAATCCCACGGCCTGACACTGGAAACCGTCAGGGATCAGATCCGCAAATTTGAAAAAGGCACCCCCTACCTGAAACTGAACCGGCCCTGCATACCTGGCGATGGCATCCAACAGCTCGATGAGGGGGTGCAGGGCGAATGCCTTGAAAAATTTGAAACCCGTGCCCGCAAAAAGCGACTGCTCAAATTCGTCCCGGCATCGGGTGCTGCGACGCGGATGTTTAAGACCCTGATAAAAGCAAACAACCGATATAATCAGATCCATGGCGACGATGTAGAAAAGGGTCTATTGGAAACCGAGGAAGAGAATCAGGAAATAAGGGATTTCTTCCAGGGCCTTCGCCGCTTTGCCTTTTTCCCTGAGCTTGAAAAGACCATGGCCGGGGACCGGCTTGATGTCAAAACGCTATTAACACAGAAGGATTTGAAACCCTTCCTGGATTATCTGCTCACAGAAAAAGGGCTTAACTACGCAAAGAAGCCTAAAGGATTGCTTGGTTTCCACACCTACCCGGATGAAGCGCGAACAGCCTTTGAAGAGCACCTGGTCGAGGCTGCCGAGTACAGCCGAATGGAAAACAGGGAATGCCGCCTTCATTTTACGGTATCCCCTGAGCATCAGAGCGGGTTTGAAAGCCTGCTGTCCCGGGCGGCCGGGAACTATGAACCGCGCCTTGAGACCAGGTTTTCCGTGGACTTTTCCTTTCAGTCACCGGAAACGGATACCATTGCTGTGGACATGGAAAACCAGCCTTTCAGAAGAGACGACGGGTCGCTGCTTTTCAGACCGGGCGGCCACGGCGCGCTGCTTGACAACCTGAACCGGATTGACAGCGATATTGTGTTTATCAAGAATATCGACAACGTGGTCCATGACCGGTTCAAGACTGAAACCACGCAATGGAAACAGATTCTCTGCGGGTATCTGCTCCTCGTACAGGAACAGATTTTTTCCTATTTGGAGACCCTGGAGACAGGGCCGGCCACGGAAGCTTGCCTTGAAGAGATCACCCGCTTTGTTGAGACCACTCTCGGCGTGACCCCGCCCCCCTTATTTCGCGAAAGCCAGCCTAAGGCCCGCCGCGATTACCTTATGGACCGGCTGGACCGGCCCTTAAGAGTCTGCGGCATGGTGCCCAATTCCGGCGAGCCGGGAGGCGGGCCGTTCTGGGTAGCGGAAAAGGACGGCCATCTCTCCATCCAGATTGTCGAAACCAGCCAGATCGACCCGGAAGACAAAGGCCAGCAGGCCATTCAGCAGGATCTCACGCATTTTAACCCGGTGGACCTTGTATGTGCCATCCGCGACAAAAACGGCAAAACCTTTGATCTTTCCCGCTTTGTGGATCGAGACGCGGTATTCATCGCCTCCAAATCAGAATCCGGCCGGGATTTAAAGGCTCTGGAGCACCCGGGGCTGTGGAACGGGGCCATGGCTTACTGGAATTCGGTTTTTTTAGAAGTTCCACTAATCACTTTCAACCCGGTCAAGCGGATCAATGACCTGCTTCGCAGCCCGCATCAGCCAGAGTATTAATCCAGAGAGGGCTGTACCTGCCGACTATGCTCAATCCGCCGACAATAACCGATCCGCCGCCCGGCCATCTGTTGTATCCGGACTACAGCCGGCCTGTGTTCAATGTCCCCCCTGAAATCCGGCAGCGCATCCGGGACAAACTGCACCGGATCTACGGGACAGACGGAGGCGATGCTCCCTTATGCGGTTTTGTGGCTGAAGCCTTTTTCTATGTCCAGAGCGCAAAGCCCAGCGTGAAGATCCCCAGAAGCAGGCAATACGGGGCAAAACAAAAAAGCCGGCCGTGCCGGACGATTTTAATAAGCGTGGCCAGTGCCAGATAACCCACCCCGGCGGACACCGCAGACCCCAACAGGATTGAAGCCGCTGAGAACTCACCCCACGCCGCGCTTCCGGATACAAGGCTTAGCAACAGCGCGCCCAGAATCGCGGGAACAGCTATGAGAAAGGAGAAGCGGGCTGCCGTATCCCGGTTGAGACCAAGCATCAGGCATGCCGCAATGGTAGCGCCGGAGCGGGAAATCCCGGGAATCACCGCAAGGCCCTGGGCAAATCCAACCAGCACCGCGCCCCACGCCGTAAACATGATGATATCGCTTCCTTTTGCAGAAACCAGCCGCGTCCCCATAAGCAGGCCGGCAGTAAATACCAGGGCCAGGCCGACAACCAGAAGAGAGGTAAACAGCCGATCGGCGACTCCGTAAAAACCAAATCCCAGTACCGCCGTAGGAATATTGGCTGTCAGGATCAGAACGGCCATTTTTAAATCCGGATCCTCGGCTGCGGCCGACTGTTTTGAGACTCTCGCAGGCAGGGTTTTCAAAAAACGCAAAAGCGCTTTGACAAGTTTTGTGATATCCGCATAAAAATAGATCAAAACAGCCATGAGCGTTCCCGCGTGAACACAGACATCAAATAACAGCGCAGGCTCCCGTAAACCGAAAAGCTGCTGAAAAATAACGAGGTGCCCGGAGCTGCTGACCGGAAAAAACTCGGTTAAGCCCTGCACGGTGCCCAGGATGATGGCCTGAACCGGATTCATTAAATTGGATTCTCCACTTCAAAATTCCTTGGGCTTAACGAACCAGATGGTCGGCCGCCACATCCATCTGACGGATCAGCTCTAAAACAACCAGGGGCCCTGGACCGCTGTTGCCCAGCCCAACCCGGGATGCCGGAGCCAGCGAAAGCAGACCAGAAGGAGGAAAATCGGTTTGTTTGTCATCAATTTCAACCTCACCCTTGCCTGAACAAACCATCCAGACCAGGCTCTCATGTGAATGGCCGTCAAAAAACAGATGGGCACCCGCAGAGAGCTTGAGTTTCCGGATAGCCATGGCTTCCGACGGATCAATGATCTCGATCTCGCCCCAGGGCAAAACCATACGGGTATGGACGAACGCCTCCTTTCGGCCGCTTTTCTTTAGCTGATCCACAATATGCTTGACCGACTGTGCCTTCTCCATATCGGCCACCAGCACCGCATCCGGGGTTTCCACCACCACCTGGCCGGACAGGCCGACCCCTGCCACCAGACGACGGGTAGAAAGGATAAACGATTTCTCAACCTCGTTTATCATCACATCGCCGGACAGGACATTGCCGTTTGCGTCCTTTTCTCCCACTGCCCAAATGGCTGCCCATGAGCCCAGGTCATCCCATCCCGCAGCAAAAGGAATCATGACCCCGCACCCGGTTCTTTCCATAACCGCATAATCGATGGAATCTGAAGGGCATCTGCCGAATTCACCGGCGTCGAGCAGCCACAGGGATCCCTCCGGTTTTGCCCTTTGAAGCGCAGCCGCCGCGGCATCAACGATATCAGGCACAAAGCGCCGCATCTCATCAAGCACCGTATTCGCCCCAAACATGAACATCCCGCTGTTCCAGCAGTATTGACCGGAAGCCAGGTATTGACGGGCGGTGTCCAGGTCCGGCTTTTCCACGAACTCATCAATCACATAGGCATCCGCCGGATCATCGGACATGGAGGCCCCGGAATTCTCTTTTGACCGGCTGCCAGGGGCCGGGGCGCCTTTTCGGATATACCCGTAGCCCGTCTCCGGTTTATCCGGCACCACTCCGAAGGTAATGAGCGCACCTTTTTCGGCATGGGCCTGAGCCGTCTTGATGGCGTTATAAAATTCCAGCTGATCGCTGATGAGATGATCAGCCGGCAGCACCATGATCAGGGCCTTCGGATCTATAGCCCTGGCTTTCAGCGCCGCCACCGCGACCGCAGGCGCGGTGTTTTTCCCCATGGGCTCCAGAAATACCGCTGCCGGTCTGACGCCGATCGCTTCCAGCTGCTCCGCAACAATATAGCGATGCTGTTCATTACAGATAACGATCGGATCGGCCATGCCCTCAGCGTCTTTTATCCGTAGAAGCGTGTTTTGAAGCATGGTGTGGTCACCGGTCAGTTTGAGCAGCTGCTTCGGGCACAGCTTCCGCGACAAAGGCCAGAGCCGGGTGCCGGAACCACCCGCCAGAACCACCGGAATAATCACCGATAAGTCTCCTCTTTCTGTCTTGATTTCATGATTTTCTGCCATTTGATAAAAGATTCACGGCCTGCCGTGCTGATAGGAGACCGCGCCGGGCGGCAGGTTCTCCAGATAGGCCGATTGAAACGGCAGGCACCGGCCCACCCGAAAGGCATCGGGCAATCGACGCCGGATTTGCCGGAACACTTCATTCGGACAGGTAAACAAAAGCTCATAATCCTCGCCGCCGGAGAACATCATCACCTTTGCTGAAAGCCCACGGGAATCGCAGAATGCCGCAAGATCCTCAGAGACCGGCAGATTGTCCGGTTCAAAAGCGATGGTCAGTTTTGAGGCCCTGGCGATATGGGCTGCATCCCCGGCGAGCCCGTCACTGATATCCATCACACAAGCCACTCCAAGATCGGCCAGAACTCGGGCGGCGTCAAAACGGGCCTTCGGTTGCTTGAAATGCTCAATAAGCGACGGATATCCTGTTTCACCGGCCTTCAAACACATCAGCCCGGCCCGGGCAAGTCCAAGAGGGCCTGTGACGTAGACCCCGTCGCCGGGACGCGCATTTTCACGCAGCGGAAAAACTCCTTCCCGCCCTTCCCCAATGGCAAAAAGATCCAGGCTGAGGGTCTTGGCAAGTGACAAATTGCCTCCGCCCAAAACCGCTTTATGCCGCTTCAGGCAGCTATGAACGGCCTGGTAAAGCTCCTGAACGACAGAGACCGCCAGATGGGCAGGCACTCCGATATTGACAAAAAGCACATCCGGCCGGGCATAGCATGCAGCCAGATCGCTGAACGTAATTTCAACCGCCTTCCGGGCTATCTCTGCCATGGACTGCCAGTTCAACCGGAAATGAACGCCCTCCCGCTGGGCATCGGTTGTCACAACCGGATTGGAGAACGGATAAAGAAGCGCCGCATCATCGCCCGGGGGAACCCGAATCCGGGATTCATCGGTTTTAAAACAGGAAAGCAATGCATAAATCAGGGCGAACTCGTCCTGCCATGGAGGGAGAAGCGTCCGGGGGGCCGCCCCGCATGCCCTAGCAAACGCCCTTGCGGCCTTCTCCGGATCAGAAGAACGGGTGATGCCGCTGATAACCGCCCCACCGGCAGCGCCATGGGCCATGCAGTCGGCAACATTACCCGCGTTCACGCCTCCAATGGCCACTACCGGTATGGGAGACTGCGCCGCGACGGATTTCAATCCGGAAAGGCCGATAACGGGTTTCGCATCGGCCTTGGTCGCCGTGGAATAAACAGGGCCGGTACCGATATAACTGCAGCAGGTCAAATTCGTTGCTTGAAGCTCCGCCGGAGTGGAAGCCGATACCCCGATGATGGCATCCTGACCCAGGATCGCGCGCGCTGCCT